>CAKQDG010000029.1 GCA_934219025.1 uncultured Prevotella sp.
GATTTTGTCAGCATTTCAGCCGAGCATCGCTTTTCGGGGAGCAAAGCATTGCTTCTCTCCCGAAAAAGCATTGCTTTTCTCCAAAAGGAGCGTTGCTCAGCTCTCTATGTTGCTGTTTTCTTTACAAAATCAAGTGAAAAAGTGTTCTAAAGTTCTTATTCCTCTCTAAAAGTCTGACAGCTAACAAGTTACTTCGCACTGTCAGATATATTCCATCAGCACATCCCATACCGCCACGATATGGCAAATACTACCGGCAAGAACAAAGAAGTGGAACACGCTGTGCATGTATTTGCGCTTGTTGAGGCTGTAGAACACGGCCCCCGTGATATAGCAAACCCCTTCGGCGATAATCCAGATCACCGCCGCCGCACTGACGCTGTGCAGCAAAGGCTTGAAAGCCACAAGAATGCTCAGTCCCATAGCCACGAAACACGAAGTCTCCAAATTGCTGTGGTCTTTCAGCCTGCGGAAACTCATCACCGTGCCCACTATCGCGCAGGTCCAGATGAAACCGAACAGTCCCCATCCCCAGCCGCCGTCCTGCCTTAGGGCGATAAGCGTTAGCGGAGAGTAGCTGCCGGCTATATGCCAGTATATGGCAGCATGGTCCCATTTCCTTAGCCGCTCCTTCCATACGCTTCGCGCGCTCAAAGCGTGGTATACTGTAGAGGCAATGTAGGAGCAGAGCATACCGAAAAGATACAGCGACACTCCGGCAGTGGCCCATGCATTTTTGTGGCCGATGCAGAATATCAGAAACGCAATGCCTACACCGATGCCCATGACAACACCGCCGAAATGCGACCAAGAGTTCCAAAGCTCTTCTTTATGCGAGAAATGAATTTTCATACTATAATAGATAATGTTTGAAATTTCTGAATCTGCAGACAAAGGTAATGCTTTATTTTTCTATCTCAAAAGCAATAGGGAGTAATGAAATGAAAGAAAAGCGAAAATACCTAAATTTGTATTGTTAAGTGTACACTATTGTTGCAAACGTTTACGTAGTTTTTAGCCCTCAAAAACCAAAAATATTTGTCTTATATCAAGTATTGCTATACCTTTGCAACATCAAAACACTGATTTTCAGAATTACATGCTACATTAATACTAACAGCTAAGACATTCAAAAATGATGAAAAGGACTTCGACGTGGTGTCGAGGTCCTTTTCGCGTAATATATGTGTATTAATCTTTAATTTACGCCAATGCCATGTATTCTTGTCCGATGTGACGCAATTTTTCAAAAATCATTTGTTCGCGCTCCTTCGACGGCTTTTTGAATCCATTGATGTAATTACGGAGAAGTGATGGATTAATGCCGATTATTCTTGCAAATTCTGCCACGTTTATCTCGGGATGCGACAAAAAGAAGCGTTGTAATTTTGTAGGCTCTGCATCTTCATATGCGAAGCTTTCAAAGCTCACGTCTTCATCAAGATTCCTCCAATGTATGCCGTCATACCCGAAAGTATATTTCCCCCGTTCCTCGTCCGTTGCATTCCTTAGGTTCTTATACCATAACAAAGACTGCCGGTAAGTTTTGCCGTTCTCGTCTTTACCGTACAGATAATCTCCTTCAAACCAAATCTTAATAATTTTCATCTTCTGCCTCCTTTCCAAAATATGATTTCCATCTATTCAATATAATATCTGCATTTTCATCAATAACAAGAGCTATACGCTTTAAGTCGTTGTTCTTTATTTTATGTTTTTCTCTTAGAATGAATCTTTCTCCATTCCAGTCAAATATCGCAATGCCTTCTGTTCCTTCTACATGAACATGGGGCGGTTCGTGTTCCCTGCTATAAAAGAAAAACGAGAAACCGTAAAATCTAAATATTTCTGGCATATCATTTTTGTTTTTTACAAATATAGGTATTCTTTTTGATACCTTGATGTAATCGGGATAACTTTTAATATTGTTTAGCTAATTCTTTTTGTCGGGCGGATTCCAGTAACTAAATACAAAACCTCAGTTTTTTAGTAAGATAAAAAAGAAAACTTTTCTGTGTATATTACCAGTATTGCGAAAGAATTACTATCTTTGCATAAGATAAGCTGCATCTCGGCATAACATTCAAATAAATTTGATGTTCTGCTCTCGATTTGCATTATCTTTGCATTAAATATGTGATTAGATGTCATATATCAGCTTGTTTACTAACGACAAGTAAAACTCTATAAACTTAAAGACTATGAAATCTATCAATACGCGAAAGACAATCAGAAAGTATTCCGACAAACCGGTGAGCGACGAACTGCTAAACAGACTGCTCGCGGAGGCTATGCGCACGCAGACAATGGGAAACCTGCAACTGTATAGCGTCGTGGTAACACGTTCCGAGGAGATGAAACAGAAACTCGCTCCGGCACACTTCAACCAGCCGATGGTGACGCAGGCACCGGTGGTGCTCACCATTTGTGCCGACTTCAACCGCACTACAAAATGGGCGGAATGCCGCAAGGCACATCCCGGATATGACAATATCCTGTCGTTTCTCAATGCGGCAACCGATGCATTGCTTTACACGCAGACCTTCTGCAATCTTGCCGATGAAGAAGGACTTGGCTACTGCTTCCTTGGCACAACGGTGTATAACCCGCAGCAGATAATCGACACACTGAAGTTGCCGCGTCTTGTTATGCCCGTAGCAACGATTACGCTGGGCTGGCCAGACGAGAATCCGCCGCTTTCCGACCGACTGCCGCTCGAAAGCATCGTTCACACCGAGACTTACACCGACTATACTCCGGAGCTGATAGATAAGTATTATGCCGAAAAAGAGGCTCTGCCGGAAAACCAGGAGTTCCTGAAGATTAACAACAAGGAGACGCTGGCGCAAATATTCACGGATATAAGATACACCAAGAAAGACAACGAGGCAATGTCGGCAACAATGCTTGAGACATTGAAAAGACAGGGCTTCCTGGAGTAATTTATTCTGGGAGAATTGGGAGTAATGAGAGTTCTGGGAGAACTGACGGCTCTGGGAGAACTGACGGCTCTGGGAGAACTCGAAAGGAAGCAATAACATAATCAAAAATCAAAATGATAACCTTTATAATAAGTATAGTAGCCCTTGTGTTGGGCTATTTGTTATATGGAAAATTCGTGGAGCGCGTTTTCCATCCTGACGACCGCGTTACTCCGGCTGTTGCAAAGGCCGACGGCATAGACTATGTGCCGATGAAAAACTGGAAGATTTATATGATACAGTTCCTTAATATTGCCGGTACCGGACCAATCTTCGGAGCAATCATGGGAGCAAAGTTCGGTCCGTCGGCATACCTTTGGATAATCTTCGGCTGTATCTTTGCAGGAGCCGTACACGACTATCTCACCGGTATGCTCTCTATGCGCAACGGCGGCTGCGATGCACCTGAACTCGTCGGCAAATACCTTGGCAGACGTACTAAGGCAGTTATGCTTGTGTTCAGTGTCGTACTTCTTCTCATGGTAGGCGTTGTGTTTGTATACAGTCCGGCAGAGATACTTGGCAACATGACGGGTAGCACGCTGGCATGGACCTTTGTGATATTCATATATTATATCATCGCCACGATGCTTCCTATCGACAAGATAATAGGCAAGATATACCCGCTATTCTCTTTTTCCCTTCTTTTTATGGCAGTGGCCCTGTCGGCAGTTTTGTTTGTCAATATGCCGCAGTTGCCCGAACTCTGGGACGGATTGTCGAACATGGGGCAGGCCACCGACCCTTCGTTCACCGAGCAGATATTCCCGTGCCTGTTTATCACCATCGCTTGCGGAGCGATAAGTGGTTTCCATGCCACGCAGTCGCCGCTGATGGCGCGCTGCCTCACCTCCGAGAAAAAAGGACGTCAGATATTCTATGGCGCAATGATAACCGAAGGACTTGTTGCCCTTGTTTGGGCAACGGTGGCAATGTGGTTCTTCTATAACGACGGCAGCAAGCCTGGCTACGAGCTCATTGCTGGAGGCATGGCAAAGGGATTCCATACCTCGGCACCGATGGTGGTAAACCTTGTGTGCCGCGACTGGCTGGGCATGCTTGGCGGCATTCTTGCCATCCTTGGTGTTGTTGCCGCCCCGATAACGAGCGGCGACACTGCGTTCCGCTCAGCCCGCATGATAATAGCATCGGCATTGAAACTGCCGCAGAAATCAAAACGCAACCGCCTTTACATCTGTGTTCCGCTGTTTGCAGTTGCAATCTTATTGCTTCTGTGGCAGATGGAAAACGAGGATGGCTTCCAGGTTATATGGCAGTATTTCGGATGGTCAAACCAGACGCTTGCCACCTTCATGCTATGGGCAGTAACGGTTTATCTCGTGAGGAAAAGCAAGCCATATGTCATTACTCTCGTTCCGGCTCTGTTTATGACAGCCGTATGCAGCACCTATCTGTTTATATCAAAACAGGCGATGGGACTGCCGGAGAGCACGGCATACCTGTTGGGTGTTGTAGTTACGGTAGTTGCTGCTGTGCTGTTTGCCGTGTGGCTGTCGAAATGCGGCAAGGAGCAACGTGAGATTGGCAAGTCGTCGGGAGATTGATTTTTTCCCCACAACGTGATGATTGTTTTTTTAATATAAAAATGAATTTTATGAACGGCAATTCGAAACGGCAATTCAATGCACTGTCGCGTTTCGTGTTGCCGTTTTTGCTTGGCATATGCCTTGCATACAATTCTTCGGTTCATGTCTCGCAGTTTCCATTGTTGGCAGTGTCGTTGTTTTTCGTTACGGCATCATTACTCTTGCATAAAAGAAAACTGCTGTCAGGATTGCTCCTGTATATTACAGTGTTTTTGCTTGGTTTCGTGAGAGTTGGGATAGACAGGGATGCAGAAGACGACATTCTGCTTGGAGCGAAGACGAATTACGTTTGTGTGGCTCTTGACGATGCCGTTTGCAGGGGCAAGACCATGCGTTTCGATGCTCTTGTCGTGGAATTGAACGGTGTGGATGTGAAACCCTTCAAGGCGAAAATATCGCTTTTGCCAACAGAAGGGTCTCTGGAAATCCGTAGCGGGATGTCTTTCCGTTGCCGTTCAGCGTTTGAGATGCCTGCAAGTAATCCAACTTCCCGTTTTGACTATCGCCGCTATCTGCTTGTACACGGATTCAAGTGCCAGACGTTTGTATATGGCAGTGATGCCGCGCCTGTCAGTATCTATAGACAGAATGTTCCGCTGTGGTATAGAATACAAATAAAAATGTCGCATATAAGGCACAGGCTTGCCAGAGTGTTTACCGACAATGGACTTCAGGGTGATAATCTTGCAGTGGTATATGCCATGACGCTTGGCGACAGGACGTTGATTGACAAAAGTCTGCGTGATGCATATTCTGTTGTTGGAGCCTCTCATATTCTGGCCCTTTCCGGTCTGCATCTTGGAATTATATATACATTATTGCTGATATTGTTGTGGCGTGGAAACAAGCTGCGTTGGTGGCGCATGTTTGTTCAGATATTGATATTGGTGTCGGTATGGACCTATGTTATGCTTGTGGGTATGCCCTTGTCGGCTGTTCGGTCGGCATTGATGATAAGTGTTGCATCGGTGATGGCAGTGTCTGGTAGAGTGGGGCAGACGCTTGATGGTCTTGCCGTTGCAGCTGTAATAGTTGTTGTGTTGAGTCCGCTGAGTATTTTCGACACCGGTTTCCAGATGTCTTTCCTTGCCGTTGCGTCGATATTGTTGCTGGCAGAGCCGTTATACCGTTGGCTCACTCCGCGCCGGTTCAGAAAAAATCTACTGTTGCGTTGTCTTGGCGGTATGACTTCTGTGTCGCTTGCTGCCCAAATAGGTGTTGCACCGCTGACGGCATACTGTTTTGGCAGATTCTCGTTCTGCTTTCTTCTTGCCAACATTGTGGTTTTGCCGTTGGCGATGTTACTGCTGTATGGGGCGTTGCTGCTGTTTGTTACCTCTTGTGTGCCGGCATTGCAGTATGTCATTGCCCTCAGTCTGGACTCCGTGTCCCGTTTGCTCAACGATGTAGTAACATCATTATCTTATGTTCCGTGGGCAAGTGTAGAGAATATCCGTTTGTCATTTCTGCAGCTCCTTCTTTGCTATGTGGTGCTTGTCGCCTTGTTTTCACTTTTCTTTTATATGGACAATCATCGCTTTACGGCCAAGTCAAGATACCGGTATCCAGATGTTTCAGAAGTAGGCTGATGTATATGATTTGCAATGTCAGAATTGTTCTATTGCTGTGCCAGCTCATTAAAACGTTTCAGTTTTTCTTTCAGATAAGCCTTGAATCCTTCGTCGCCCTTCACCACGATGTCGTCGAAGAGCCCGAGCACGAATCTGCCGATGCCCACGTAGCTGCACACGTCGAGACGCAGCCGCCAGTGAGTCTTGTCAGTCTGACTTGTGTGGGCTGCCGCCTTGGGGTATTCCTCGGTCAGGATGTTGTATGCCAGTCTTCCGAGAATCAATTCCACGGTGGTGGTCTTTTCGCTGCTGAACATAAAGGCATCTGTGTGCATCTGTGTATGCTTGTCGTTGAACATCCATTCGTCGGCAAGCTGTTCCACGTCGTCCATGCGCACAATCTTGAAAGTTTTGTTCATCCCTGAGGCCGGTTCGTAGCATCTCACTTCCCTGTTGCCGTCCATTAGCATAAACGGTTCCACGAGTCGGTCGCGTTTTGTGTTGCTGTGAGGCGACGAGTAGCCGCGCAAAACAACCTGGTGTTGGAATTTTATTGCGTCATGAATTACGCTGATGCAGTGGGCAGCCTTTTCGCTCATCTGGTCGTCGGCAAGGATACCGAAGTCGTAGAATCTGTCGATTTTGCGTTTCAGAATTTCAATCACCGCGTTGGTCTTCTCCGTATTGTCGAGCATTCGCCGTATTATGATAGCCTCTTCTTCGGTGAACGAAATTTTTTCTATAAGTTTTCCGAAGAAAGGCGACGAGCGGTCGATGCTCCATTTCTTGCCGTATTTTTCGAGTTTGAAGCCGGTGTCTTTCAGAAAGTCGAGATAGTAGTACACGTTTCTTTTCGACATGTCGAGTTTCTCGCAAATCTGTTCAATCGAGTAGCTCCGGTTTTCGGTAAGAAGCAGTATCAGTTGCAGTTCTCTGTCAAGTTTGTCGTGGCGCATATATATTTTCTTTTTATATAGAATAACGCATCTGTTGTGTTTTTATTATCAAGAAAGGCGAAAACTTCGGGAGTTGCTGTGCTGCTCGCCCAAGTTTTCGCCTTAGATATTCAGTGTAGCCAGAGGCTTTTCTTGCTGCTACATTTTCATTTCACTTTTTATTTTATTATGACTTTTGCCGTTTGCTTGTTGCCTTTGGCGTCGGTAGCCACAACGATAAACATGCCCTTGCCCATCTTGCTTGTTGCGATGGCAGATGCGTTGGTGCTTGCCACGTTGCTTCCGTCGGCAGAATAAACGTTGATGCTTGTTGCACCGTCAGCCTTGATGATTCCTTTGCCCGGCAATATCCTCATTCCTGAGCCATTATCGGTTGTTGTGGCAGAAATGCCCGACGTCTCGTTTACGGTAACGGCACACACAACGGTGATGTTGCCGGCCGAGATGTTGATGTTGGCAGTTCCTGTGGCTTTGGCTTTGATGTCAATCATTGTAATGTCATCTTCGTCTTTTCCTGTGTTTGTAACTTCCACGATTTCCGGAGCAGACGATGTGGCTGTGATTTCGGCATTGTCGTCGCCGTATGCGTAAGCCGCGATAGTAGCTGTAGCGTCCTTGTAGAGCGAGATGTTGTCTTGTGAAACCACGATGGTCTTCACGTCGTTCTCGAAGTAGATTACAGGCAGTGAAGCTCCGCTCTCTTTCCATGGAGATGCGGCAGAAGTTCCGAATGCGTAGCCGATTTGTGCGAGCGACTCGGCATTGATGTCTGTTTCGGCAGCGTCGTAACCCTCCACACCGTTCTCGTCGGTAGAAGATATTGTTTTGCCGTTCACTGTGGTAGAATTGACAGCCCAGTTGTTGGCCAGGCGTTTTTCTGTCTTTTGTTCAGAATCCTGCTCCGTGTCGTTTGCTATAGTGCGTCCCACGATGCGGTGCACGGTGTTGTCGGTAGCGGCATCCTTTGCATTGTCGATATTAACGGTTTCAATTTGGCCCTTCACAATATTGTTGGTCACGATAGGCGTGGTGCTCTCTGTCCAGTCGGCAGCGAGCGAACCGATGATTCCTGCAGCAGAGTATCCGTTCCACATGCTTGCGTTGTTTGCCGTAACTGTTCCGTCGAAGATACATTTGTCGGTAACGGTTTCTGAGTTGCTTCCGATAATACCGCCCACGGTGTTTTCGGCAGTCAGGTTGCCGGTGAAGTGTGCGTTTTGCACTGTAGACTGCAGGGTAGTTCCCACGATACCGCCCACGTTGCTGGCACCTGTGATGTCGGTATTCTTCACGGCAGCAGCCTCTACGGTGGCGCTGGTGCGGATGTCTCCGGCAATTCCGCCCACGGCAGAAGAGTTAGGCACTTTGATGTCGGCATCGTTCACTGAAACCTCCGAAACCTTTGAGTTGAGAGCAGCCTGTCCGATGATACCTCCCACCGTAGCGTCGGTATCACCTGTTATGTCGACAGCATATACATGCACATTACTGATGTTGGCGCTGATAGATGTTGCAGCCACTGTTCCCACTGTGGAGTTCTGCTCGTTGAGAGTGATGTCGGGGTTTGTCAGTATCAGGTTTTTCACTTCGGCGTTCTGCTCCAGATCGGCAAAGAGACCTACGTTGGCCTGGTTTGTGTTCAGCGTCAGGTCGTTGATGTGATGGTTGCCGCCGTCGAACTTTCCGCTGAAGTTAGAGATAGGAGTCCACGAATCGTTGGTGTTGTTGTATGTAGCCATCTCGATGTCGCCGGCAAGTTTGTAGTTTGCCGTAGGCTCCTGACTCACCTGCATCAAGTCTCCTGCGCTGGCTATGAGATAAGGGTTGTTGGCAGAGCCGTCGCCGCCTTTGTCGAATTTTGTTAGCGGCAGTTTGTAGAAGTTGTAGTCGTAGTAGCTGTTGCTGTCGTCGGTGTATGCCACATACATTTCCTTTCCGTTCTCTCCCGAGTCGAAGCATCCCATAGACGAGATTGTGCCCTTGTCGTTGTTGCTGAAAGTGTGAAGAATATTTCCGTCTTCATCGCCAATCATATACACGTTTTCGAGCGAGTTGCTTCCACTCTTCTTCATTTTTGCCTGGAAGAAGAATTCCATTTTGTCGTTGGTGTTGAAGAGGTAAGGGTCTACGTAGGTGTCAGACAGCGTGAGCATGAAGTTTTCGGCGTTAGGTCCGAGGTTGAACTTCGTGAAGTGGTCGATCTTCATGTCCTGGTTGAGCCACATGATTTTTGAAATCACGTTGTTGTCTTTGTCCACTTCGCCCTGGCTCACCTTCACCACGTATTTGTAGTTGTCGGCATCGCCGTAGCGGTTCATCACGGTGCTTATCATGTTGTCGTCGATGTATGCGCGCATTGTTTTGCTGTCCTCGAGCGACGGGATGTTCACGATTTTTATCTGCTGCTGCTCCTCGTCGTCGTCAACATACTGCATGAAAGCCATCTGCTCCTCGGCTCCCGGTATGGATTTCAGTTTGAACCAAGTGTTGTACACGCCGTCGCATATAGTGCTTATCTTGTTTCCCTGGTGGTCGTATGCCACGAAAGAGTAGCGGTAATCGTCCACCTTGGTTGTCATGTCGTAGTATGTAAGCACGTAGGCAAGGTTGCCGTCGTCGGTAAACATATTCTTCGATACGCTCCAGTCGGCAAAGTTTCCAATTTGTGCCATGCGGTATTTTGTGTCGCTGGCAGCCGGGATAGGAATGTTGATGTCGTCCACCAGGTTGTAGCTCTTGTCGTAAGTCTTGATTACAACGCTGTTGTCTTCCGTAGGGATAAAGAATCCTGTTTCCTCGTCGGTCTGTCCGGAGTCGTAGATTTTTGAATAGTGTGAGATGACGTAATACGGGTCGCCCCCTATATTATATATGGTTACAGGCACCTCGTCGTTGCCGTAGTAAGTGTAGTCCTCGTCCACGGTGAATTCTTTTTCCACCGATGGCTGGCTGCTTCCCCATGAAGCCGGCTTGTAGATATTGATGTGAGCCATTGTCGTCATGTAAGGCGAACCGTCCTCGTATGTCTTTCCGTCCACAGCCTCGTAATTTGCATTGGTCAGTATGAAGCGCTGGTATTTTGTCCATGCGTTTTTCACGATGTTCAGGAACACGCCCGAACCTTCAAACTCCATAGTCTTTGTTCCGTCGAGGTGATACACGTATGTGTAGTATTTCCCCTGGTAGTTGTTGTCGGCATTGCCCGTTTGATGAAGTTCCACGAGCAGTTCGTAATCCTTGTCGTTGAGGTCGAAGAATTTTTTTGTTATTGTGCCGTATGGCGTTACGGCGTTCACGCTCATCCCCTCAGGCACGTCCACGGTGATAGTGCCCGCCGACTCATGCTTGTTGTTGAAGATTTCAATCTCCGCTTTGCTTATAGCAGCTCCCCAGGAGTCGTCTTTGTATGTGGTTTTCTGTGTGTAATACCACACGTTGCCGTTCTCGTCGCTGAGAAAGCTCACTGTTTTTCCTTTCATTTCGCCGATTGCCGAGCTGGTAGCATCCGTGGCAGCCTTTGCTGCCGCATTGCCGAAGCCCACGACTTTCGCTCTTGGTGCAGCGTGAACCTTGTTTTTCAGACTTTTCATCAATTCTGTTGCTGCTGTGTTCTGTCCTGTGGCGAGTGTGCCGTTGGCATTAGCCGCATTGCAGTAGATGCTTCCTGCTACCATCAGCGGTAGACTGTAGAGTATAACATTCTTCATTAGCTAAAAATTTATGTTTGTATTATTTCTTTCTTTTGTAAAAACCGTATATTTATTTACGGAATGAAATCTTTGTGTCGCTTTTCCTTTCTGTTTGGCTTATTTAGCGTGCAAAATTATTACATTTTTTTTATTTATTGCAATAATCTGTACTGATTAAATATTTATTAACAAATCGCTACCGTTTTGCGTGCACGAGTAATACAAATGAGAAGTGTTCTATTTTTCTTATTTCCAAGAAGTAGAGGAGTATTTCTTTAGTTGGAAAAATGTAAACATTTAAGCCGAATTATGCTTCTTTCGGGGCAAAGCAATGCTTTTTCGGGAGAGAAGCAATGCTTTGCTCCCCGAGAAGCGATGCTCGGCTGAAATGCTTACAAAAAGAGGGTTTCAGAGAAAAGTGTTCTAAAAGTCGGATTTGCCAAGATATTTACCGTTAAATTTTATAATGACACAGATTTAGTAATGATAAATATAAGGTTCATCCGGGATTTGGAGTGATAATATTTATTATCGGAAGAAATCTCCTTGCCAACTTTTTTAGACGAAAACCTACAAAACCCCCGCTGTCGTTTTGCAAGCCTTTGGCTTATTGTATAAAGCAAGGTATGTACTTTAGAGAGCAAGCTCTCTTCCGTCCATATCTTGCTTTATACAAAGAGCCACTTCGTGTCTCCCTGCAAAACGACATCGGGCGATAAACATAAAAAACAGAGGAAATCAAGACCTTGTGACATACAAATAAAACAGAGTGTAAGAATACAAAAATCCTTGTCTATAACTATATATACAAACCTTGTTGCCATTCTGTTTTACAGGTCGAAAATGGTTTCCTTTGTTTTTTATGTTTATCGCCCTCTGACAAGTAAAATGCCAAAGGCTTTACTTGTCAGAGGGTGTTTTATTGGTTTTCGTCTAAAAATATATTTGCCACTTCCGATAATAAATACTATCACTCCATATTTCAGTTGAAACGGACTTTACTTGCCGGTAATATATTTCACTCTCTTGACGAAGAAATAGAAATAAAGCAGTGCCGCCACCGTGAGACAAACCGGGAATGCCGTCCAGATGCCCACGATGCCGTAGCCCATACGGATGCCCAGGAAGTAGCTCGTGGGCAGGGAGATCACGAAATACGAGAAGAAGGCGATAAACATCATCGGCTTTACGTAGGCCGTGCCGCGCAGGGCATTGGCATAGGTCATCTGCATGCCGTCGCCAAACTGATAGACCACCATGAGCAGTATAACTTGCGAGCACAGGCGTGCCACCTCGTCGTTGTCGGCAAACCAGTAGCCCATGTCGTGGCGCAGCAGCAATACGGGGATGCTCACCAGACAGCCGATCATGATGATGATATGGAATCCAGCGGCGGCGACGCGGCGCAGTTCTCCGATTTCGTTCTGTCCGATATAGTAGCTCACTCTGACCGACACGGCAGCCGTTATGCCGTAGTATACCATGAAGAATAGCTGCGAGATGGTAATCATAATCTGGTGGGTGGCAAGGGCGATAGTGCCGAGCCATCCCGCCATGATTCCCGTGAGGGCGAAAGCCGACGACTCCATGCCCATCTGCAGCGCCACGGGCCAGCTCAGCTTGTTGATGCGGCAGAATTCCGCGCGGTTCAGCCTTGCCTTGCGCAGCGAGCGGCTATAGACTGCATATTTCTTTATGAAGAGAAAAATCCATGCTGTGGCTACGCACATCAGGATGCGGCTCAGCATCGTGGACAGTCCGGCGCCGAGCAGTCCCAGTTCGGGCATAATGCCCGGTCCGTAGATGAGCAGATAGTTGCCCAGGATATTCACCACATTGCCTGCCACCATGATATACATGGAAGTCTTGGTGTGGCCGATGGCATCGAAAAACTGCTTGAACGTGTTGAACCAGCACACGAACGGCAGCGACACCATATTCACTATAAGATACGGTCGCATCAGCGGGATGAGTTCTTCCGGTTGCCCCATGCTGCGGATGTTGAAGAAAACGGCAGCGAGCACCAACAGCAGAACGGCAGCCGTGGTAGAAGCAGCGAGCAGTCCGTTTTTCACCACACTGCCCGTCTTCTCGGTGTCGCCCCTGCCGAAGAACTGTCCGATAATCGGCGTAAGCCCGTAGCTGAATCCCATGGCGAAGACGAGCACGATAGCCATCACCGTGTTCACGAAGCTCGCTGCGGCAAGTTCCCTCACGCTGTGGTGTCCCACCATGAGCGTGTCGGCGAAGCCCAGGACGATAGTTCCCACCTGTCCCACGATGAGCGGAAAGCCCAGCGAGAGCAGGTTTTTATAATGATATCTATAAGTGTTGAAGCTGTATGACATTGTTCTATTTCCTTATTGTTAATCCGTTGAATGATGGCTTTGGGGAAAAGCCGTGCAAAGGTAGTGTAAACCGAAGACAATGCAAAATAAAAGGATGACTTTTATTTGGTTCTTCCGGGAAACAATATCACTCCATTTCCCGGAAGACCCTTTCTACGTCGCAAGTTTTTTAGTTAAATTTTAGTTAAAAACAAAAGCGATTGTGCATGCCTGCTTTTTTATATTTAAATTTGTCATAACATTCAACATTTCTTTCGGCATAAAGCTTTGCAAATTTGCCGATAATAAAAATCCAAACAACAAAAACTGTAACGATATGAAAAACTGCAACAACTTTAAAACAAACTTTTTATTCCTAATACTGCTGCTCTGCATCTTGCCAACGGCATCAAGTGCCGACGGCAACAAACAGAAAATAAAGTCGATAGACATTACCATGGAGATGCCAACTGCCAACATGATGCTTGAGAAAGGCGGACAACTGGCAATGAAGGCCGCACAGACAGCCTATGGCGATTTGTTCAAGAGCGGAGTGATAAAAATCACAAGCATATCATGGGACGGCGAGTTTGGCGACGACAAAGACGGATATCCGTTCTTCAAGGCAGGATTTCCGTATATAGCCACCATGAGTATAATGATCGACCCGAACAGCAAATACGTTACCGACTACATAAAGGTGGACGGAGAAACTATTATCGACGGCGACCACTTGAAAGTAACAGTAAACGGCAAACCCGCGGAGGTGTATCAAAGTGCACCATATTTCCCAAGCATAGGAGTGGCATTCACCGTGCCCGGCGGCAAGCCCGGTCCGCAAAAGAAAGAGTTTGATGACATGGACTATGCCAATACCATAAAAGACCAGCGCTCCACACTGCCATACATATCATGGACGGAAGCCGACGAACTGAATCCGGCAAAGCACTTGAGAGATGTGTATGTCGTAGACGAAGTGAAATTTCGCTACGACGACATCGGACTACCCCTGGTTACCTCGAGCGGACAGACATACGACAGGCATCAGAGCCTGTTCCTGTCAAAAGCCATCATCGACGTGTCAAACCACAATATGCCTTATGGACTTACGTTGTCGCCCCTGACCGAAGAAATAGGCCACTTGTTCTCCACAGTATTTAATTTAAAAGAAGTGTGGCTGAGCGACAAGGTAGACGCGGCGAAATATGTGAAAGACCTTGACGTGACAATGACCGACCCGCTCTTCGACTACGCCAGAGAATTCGACCACCAAAGCACGAAGCTCTACTCCGGACTCGGCACACTATATATTCCCGAGTCGCAGGCAACTGCCGTGCTCGAACGCCTGAAGACAATCCCCCAGGCTCCGGTATATTCAATAAGAACATACAAGGGCGACGTGTATGCCGCACAGAAGGCAGGCAAGAGCGCCACCCAGCCACTACAGTGCAAGCAACACAGGTTTACGGCAAAGTTTGAAACAGCCGACCGCCTGTGTCAGTACCGCAACTGCAAGCGTGTGCAGACATACTACTATTCGTGTGCCGTGTGTGGCAAGTGCGAGCGAAACAAGGCTCACACCTTCCACGACAAGAACGAAAGAATAACGCACGACATCCGCGAGAATATAGCCAGCGACCAGGCATATATCGGAGTGAACACCGCCGGCGAGCACCTCTACTGGAAGAGTTGCACATACTGCGGCATATCAAACAGCTACTGGATGAAACACCTCACGCCATACGACCAGAAAACTATGGGAATGGACGGGTCCTATGAGCAATACAAAGTTGCAATGTTGCAGAGCTTGAAATCGCAGGAAGCACAGATGCTGCTCAGCACCGTCAATCCGAGCGACGAAACATTCGTTATGCCGCTGAAGTCAGAGGCAAAGATGAGCACATGGGCGCAAGACGGCGTGAACCGTGCATTGTGCGACCACCTCGTTGACGACAACCTGTTGGGCAACGACTACACACAGGGCGTGAACCGCAAGCAACTCGCATCAATAGCCCGTCTGCTCGTAAAGGAGATGACCGGCAAGGAAGCAACCGACGATGCCATCGGACTTAACGATGCCGCCTTGCCAAAGACGGGCACCGTGTCGCGACAGGAGATGGCAACCTACATATACCGCGCGATGCGCTACATCGAACAGCACTCCGACCTGGAATACTCCACCTATGAGTCGCGACTGTCCAAATACACCGACCAAGGGCAGATACAGCCGTGGGCAAAAGAGGCAATGGCATTCACCAACGCACTGGAGATAATCGACCCCGCCACCGCCACTACACTTGCACCAGGCTCACAGTGCTCCATCGAGTTGGCTTTGGTTTCGGCAGAGCGCGCCACATGGGCACACCGCACAGGATGGGTTCAGGTGGTGGCAATAGGCGAACTGGACAATTTCCTCAATGCGGTGGGCGAGCGCAACCACTACACCAGTAACTCTTCATTCGGCAACAGCGACCGCATGTGGGTGTTCCGCACCAGAATGGGACTGGACAAGTGGATGCCGACAACGGAGCCGATAACCGGCGAACGCTGCAGCATAGACGCAGGAGTGGTACACCCCATACGCTCAAAGTGTGGCAAGGATTACCGCGCCAAGGAAAAAGCAAAGGCTGAAAAAAACACTAAGGCAAAGGTAAAGGAGGCTTTGTCGGGCAAATCGGGCAAGTCCGGCAAGAAAAGCAAGGCGGCAAACGCCATAAAGAAAGGCATCGGCGGACTGCTGAACATACTAAATTAGAAGGTTGGATGGCCAGGGATATATTCTGATTTAAACGAAGACGGAACTTTTCGCTTTTCGTTTAAATCAGAAATTTCTGCAGTCAACAATTCTTCTTCCCACTGATATAAATTAATTAAAAGACAGAGCAAAATTTGGAAATTCATCATTTTAGTTGTAATTTTGCTGCGTTTTAAAACGAAAACTATTATTTATTTGTATGGTGATAACTTGCAGAATGTTCTGGGAAGACATGCTGCAGGAATGTCGCCTTGTTCACGAAAATCTATTTCGGGAAACAGAAATATTTTGAATATGTCATCAATAGAAATAAGAAAGGTAGAAACGAAAAAAGACCTGAAGAAATTCATCGATTACCGTTATGACCTGTATGAGGGTTGCGAATACGACGCCCCAAACCTGTTTAGCGACGACTTCAACACGCTGAGCAAGGACAAAAACGCTGCCTTCGAATTCTGCGAGGCAGAATATTTTATGGCGTTCGACAAGGAAACGGGAAAAATGGTGGGACGCGTGGCTGCAATCATCAACCACAAGGCCAACAAAAAGTGGGGCAGAGACGACGTGCGCTTCGGATGGATCGACTTCGTAGACGACATCAACGTGTCGCGAGCACTGCTCGAAGCCGTGGAACAGTATGGCAAGAGCAAGGGCATGACCCATATAGTGGGACCGCTCGGATTTACCGACATGGACCCGGAAGGTATGCTCACAAAAGGGTTTGACCAGCTCGGCACCATGGCCACTCTCTACAACTATGCCTATTATCCGGAACACATGGAACGGTTGGGCGGATTTGAAAAAGACAACGACTACGTGGAATACAAACTCTACGTGCCTAAAGAAGTTCCGGCAAAATATGCCAAGGTGGCAAGCTTGATAGAAAAACGCTACAACCTGCACGTGAAGAAACTCACGAAACACGAAATCTTCAATGAAGGATACGGCAGGCGCATCTTTGAAATTATAAACGAGACATTCTCGCACCTCTATGGATATTCAGAACTGTCTGACAAGCAGATAGAACAATATATCGACATGTATTTCCCACTTGCCGACCTGAATCTCATCACTCTCATCGAAGACTGGAACGACAATAAGAAAGTGGTGGGCGTGGGAATCACAATCCCTTCGCTGACACGGGCGCTGCAGAAATGCCGCCGCGGAAGACTCGCACCATTCGGCTGGTGGCATCTGATAAGAGCACTGAAATTTCATCATACAAAGGTGGTGGACCTGCTCCTTATAGGCGTTCTGCCAGAATACCGCACAAAGGGAGCAAACTCGTTGCTCTTTGCCGATCTTATCCCGCGCTATGTGGAATACGGATTTGAATGGGGCGAAACACATGTGGAGATGGAAACAAACGAAAAGGTGCAGAGCCAGTGGCAATATCTCGACTGCGAGAACCACAAACGCCGCCGTTGCTATATTAAGGAAATAAAGTAGACGAGAAGTTAAATACAAAAAGATGAGCGACAACAATATAGAAAACCCACAAGAAACACCACAGGTGGAATACACCGACGACAGCATCCGACATCTATCCGACATGGAGCATATTCGCACAAGGCCCGGAATGTATATCGGACGACTTGGCGACGGCTCTATTCCCGAAGACGGAATTTACGTGCTACTCAAGGAGGTGGTGGACAACTCCATCGACGAGTTCAGAATGAACCAGGGAAAACGCATTGAAGTGGATGTGGAAGATCATCTCAAGGTGAGTGTGCGCGACTACGGACGAGGCATTCCCCAGGGAAAACTCGTGGAAGCCGTGAGCGTGTTGAACACCGGAGGTAAATACGACTCCAAGGCTTTCAAAAAAAGCGTTGGACTTAATGGAGTGGGTATCAAAGCCGTGAACGCGCTTAGCCAATTCTTTGAGGTGAAGTCGTATCGCGATGGAAAGGTTAGAGCGCTAACTTTTGAACGCGGTCTACTCAAAACCGACACCACAGAGGACACGCAAGACGAGAACGGAACATACATCTATTTTGTGCCCGACGACAAACTCTTTAAAAACTATTCCTTCCACGACGATATCGTGGAGGAAATGCTGCGCAACTATACATATCTGAACACGGGGCTCGCCATAATGTACAACGGCAGGCGTATCTTGAGCCGAAACGGACTCGCCGACTTGCTGAAAGACACTATGACAACAGATCCGCTATACCCGATAATCCACCTTAAAGGCGAAGACATCGAGATAGCGTTCACTCATACAAACCAGTATGGTGAAGAATACCACTCTTTCGTGAACGGACAGCACACAACGCAAGGCGGCACTCACCAAAGTGCATTCAAAGAGCATCTGGCAAAGACTATAAAGGAATTCTACGGCAAGAACTTTGAATACACAGATATCCGCAACGGACTTGTCGGCGCAATAGCGATAAACGTGGAGGAACCGATGTTTGAGAGTCAGACAAAGATAAAACTCGGTTCGCTGACAATGAGCCCTGATGGGGTGAGCGTGAATAAATATGTGGGCGACTTCGTGAAAACTGAAGTGGACAACTATCTGCACCGCGAGGGCGATGTGGCAGAGGTGATGCTACAGAAAATCCAAACCAGCGAGAGAGAGAGAAAAGCTATGTCGGGCGTTGCAAAAATTGCCCGCGAAAGAGCAAAGAAAGCAAATCTGCACAACCGAAAACTTCGCGACTGCCGTATTCATTACAGTGATGTGAAAAACGACCGCAAGGAGGAAAGCGCAATTTTCATTACCGAGGGCGACTCTGCCAGCGGAAGTATCACGAAAAGCCGCGATGTGAACACTCAAGCTGTGTTCTCGCTTCGGGGAAAACCGCTCAACTCTTTCGGACTGACAAAAAAGGTGGTCTACGAAAACGAGGAGTTCAATCTGCTACAGGCTGCACTTGACATTGAAGAGGGACTCGACACGCTGCGCTACAACAAGGTTATCGTGGCAACCGATGCCGATGTGGACGGAATGCACATACGTCTGCTCATCATCACATTCTTTCTGCAGTTCTTCCCTGACCTGATAAAGAAGGGACACGTATATGTTTTGCAGACTCCGCTTTTCCGTGTTAGGAACAAAAAAACCAAGATTAAGTCGAAGGAAGTAAAGGCTACCGCCACAGGTAAGGGGGACTTCATCACTCGCTACTGCTATTCTGAAGAGGAACGAGTGGCGGCTATCGAAGAACTTGGACCTGACCCTGAAATCACGCGTTTTAAAGGTTTGGGAGAAATTAGTCCGGATGAGTTCAAAAATTTCATAGGACCGGATATGCGACTCGAACAGGTTACTCTTCATAAAACGGATCAAGTACAGAAACTCCTGCAATACTATATGGGCAAAAACACCCCGGAGCGTCAAAACTTTATCATCAACAACCTGGTGATAGAAGAAGACAGACCTGAGGAGGAATAAATAGCCCACTCTAACTCCCCCAAAAGAGCCCCCTCCAGCTCCCCTAAAGGGGTGAGATAGGAAAATGAGGCCCCCTCCAACTCCCCCAAGGGGTGAGATAGGAAAATGAGGCCCCCTCCAACTCCCCCAAGGGGGAGAGATAGGAAAATGAGGCCCCCTCCAACTCCCCCAAGGGGGAGAGATAGGAAAATGAAAAAGTAAATTTAAAATATTAAATAAGAAATATGAAACACCAATATATAAAGAAATCCATATCCTTTTCTTCCCCCCTTGGGGGGACTAAAGGGGGCTCCATATCCATTTCTTCTGAGGGAGGCTTGAGAGTGGCTCTTCTTGTTTCCTTACTCTTTTACGCCCTTTTCTCTTCCGCCCAGATGCGCATCCGTATGGGCGAAGACAGTCCGTTGCGCAAGTTGCAGCTCGCCGAGATGTTGGTAAACAATTTCTACGTGGATTCTGTTGACGAAAATAAACTCGTGGAGGATGCCATAAAGGGAATGCTCGACAAACTCGACCCTCACTCTTCGTATACCAATGCCAAAGAGACAAAGGATTTGAACGAGTCGCTGCAAGGTAATTTCGATGGTATCGGGGTGCAGTTCAATATGGTGGAAGACACGCTCGTTGTTATTCAGACAATATCAAAAGGTCCGTCGGAAAAGGTAGGCATTATAGCCGGCGACCGCATCGTGGCGGTAAACGACACGGCAATAGCCGGAGTGAAGATGCCGCGCGACAAGATTATGATGCGCCTGCGCGGACCGAAGGGCACGGTGGTGAAACTCTCCATTGTGCGCCGCGATGTTAAAGACACGCTCATGTTTAATGTAATACGCGACAAGATTCCGGTGAAGAGTCTGGATGCCTCGTATATGATTCGGCCAAACGTGGGCTATATACGTATTGGAAGCTTTGGCGCAACAACTTATGATGAATTTATGGCTGCCGTGGAAAAACTGAAAAAGCAAGGAATGAAAAATCTCTTGCTTGACCTTCAGGAGAACGGAGGGGGATATTTGCAGGCTGCAGTGAAGATTGCCAACGAATTCTTGCCGAAAGGCGATCTCATTGTTTATGCCAGCGGGTTGCGCTCACCGCGCATGGACTACAAGGCTAATGGCTCCGGACGACTGCTCGATGGAAAGGTGGTGGTGCTTGTAAATGAGTTTACGGCATCTGCTGCGGAAATCGTTTCGGGGGCTTTGCAAGACAACGACCGCGGTATGGTGGTCGGCAGGCGCACCTTTGGAAAAGGATTGGTGCAGCGTCCGTTTGATATGCCCGACGGTTCTATGATCCGTCTTACCATAGCTCACTATTATACCCCCTCAGGCCGATGCATACAGAAGCCATACAAAAAGGGAGATGCCAAGGATTATTACAAAGACTTTGAGAACAGATTGAAACATGGAGAGTTGATGAATCCAGACAGCATCCACTTTGCCGACTCGCTCAAGTTCTATACTCTGCGTAAGCACAGAGTCGTTTATGGCGGAGGCGGCATAATGCCGGATTACTTTGTTCCGCTCGATACTCTCACTTATACCCAGTATCACAGGCAACTTGTTGCCAAGGGAATAGTAAACGAAACCGTGTTGAGATATATCGACAACAATAGAAAGAAAATAAAGAAGCAGTATTCTTCGTTTGAAAAATTCAACTCTTCGTTTGTCGTTCCAGAGAGTTTGATTGCCGATATCCGCAAGGCGGCAGAGAAGAAGGAGATAAAGCCGAAAGACGAGGAGGAACGCAGCAAGACGCAGCCTTATCTCAATAACCAGCTCAAAGCTCTCATTGCACGGGATATCTGGGATATGGACGAGTATTTCCGGATTTTCAACGAAACGAGTGATATTGTTAAAAAGGGAATTTCATTATTCTAACAGTACAAAAGTTTAGAATCGTTTATGCCTTGTTGCGTGTAACGGTTCTAAACTTTTTTGTTTCCGTTTGTAGGGGATATTTCTGATAATTTTTGTCTTCATCCTTTATTCTTTTCAGTGCGTGGCATTATAATAGAAGTGTGGTAATCTATTTATGTAAATGTGGTAAACTATTTATGTAAATGTGGTAAACTATTTATGTAAATGTGGTAATCTCTTCCGTATTTGAGGTATTGCTGCATATTTGGGAAATATATACCTTTGCATCGAAAAAGTTTTAAGTATTATTTAAACAAAATTATTTGACAATGTATATAGAGAAGATAAAGTCGCCGGCCGACTTGAAAGCTTTAGATATAGAATCACTGAAAGTGGTTGCCGACGAAACACGTGCGGCAGTTTTAAACCGCGTGAGCAAACATGGCGGACACGTAGGACCGAACCTTGGATTCGTTGAGTCTACCGTTGCCTTGCATTATGTATTCAATGCTCCGGAAGACAAATTCGTGTTCGACGTTAGTCATCAGAGCTATCCACACAAGGTGCTGACAGGCAGAGCATCAGGCTTCCTCGGCAATGTAGACGACATGAATGCCATTTCCGGTTATTCATCACCGGCAGAGTGTCCGGAATACGACAATTTTGAAGTGGGACACACTTCTACCTCTGTCAGTCTTGCCACGGGTTTGCAGAAAGCACGCGACATAAAGGGTACGAAAGAGAACATCATAGCCATAATCGGCGACGGCTCGCTCTCCGGCGGTGAGGCATTCGAGGGACTCGATGAGGCTTCGGAACTTGGCACGGGAATCATCATCGTGGTAAACGACAACGAGATGTCAATTGCCGAGAACCACGGCGGCATATACAAAAATCTTCGTGCACTGCGTGAGAGCCACGGCACCTGCGAGCACAACTGGTTTAAGGCATGGGGCTTTGAATATAAGTATCTGGAGGAAGGCAACGACATAGAGAAGCTCATTGAAGTGTTCCGTAGCGTGAAGGATACCAACAAGCCAACCGTTGTTCATATCCACACAGAAAAGGGACACGGATTTGCACCAGCTGTGGAAAACAAAGAAGCATGGCACTGGGGAATGCCGTTTAATCTTGAAGACGGCAGTAGGCCGAGGAGAAACGACGACGGCAGCGTTCCGCAGGTTGCAGCTCCTGGCGAATGTTATGAGCAACTCTATTCCGACTGGATGCTCCGCGAGATGAAAAAGGACAAGACGCTGATAGCCGTAACAGCTGGTACGCCGTCGGCAGCCGGCTTCACCCCGGAGAAACGCAAGGAAGCTGGCAAACAGCATATAGATATGGGTATAGCCGAAGAACAGGCAGTGGCAATGATTTCGGGTATGGCGAAAGGCGGACTGCACCCGGTATGGACAGTCTACAGTACTTTCGTGCAGCGCACTTACGACCAGATTGCCCAGGATCTATGTATCAACTCCAATCCTGCCGTTATAAACGTTGCGTGGGGTGGTGTGAATTCCATGAACGATATCACTCACATCTGTTTGTTCGACATACCGATGCTCTGCAGTATTCCGGGACTTATCTATCTCGCGCCGACCACATGCGAGGAATATTTCGCCATGTTGCGCTGGGCAATACAGCAAGACAAGAAACCTATTGCCATCCGTGTGCCGAGCAACGGCGTGAACCATACAACGGAAGAGGTTGATACGGAATACAGTTTCGACTCGAAATATAAGGTGATGCATCATGGAACGAAGGTTGCCGTGATAGCAGCTGGTTCGTTCTATCAGAAGGGAGAAAATGTGGTTCGTCTGCTTGCCGACAAAGGGATCGATGCCACTCTCGTAAATCCGCGCTATCTTAATGCCGTGGATACCGACACTCTTGATTCTTTGAAGGCAGACCATCAGCTCGTGGTTACTCTCGAAGACGGTTGTAAGGATGGTGGATTCGGCGAGCGCATCGCTTCTTATTATGCTCCGACAGACATGA
>CAKQDG010000030.1 GCA_934219025.1 uncultured Prevotella sp.
CCATATTACCGAATACCATTGCCATTACAGAAACGGCAGTACCCCACTCTGCTGGGATTCCTTCCATCTTTCTGTATAGGATGGCACGCTCGTTCATCCAGCTGTCGAACACAGCGCAGATTGCGCCCCAGAGCTGATCCATTGGATCTGTAGGGAAATCCTTGCCAGTTTGCTCCTTGATAGCAGCCTTGAAGAGTTCAACGAGTTGTTTCAGCTCGTCTACATTCATCTCATTGTCGAGAGTAATGCCGCGCTGAGCTTTAACCTTCTGTATAATAGCCTCAAACGGATCTATATCTTCCTTGTTAACCGGTTTCATGCCGAGAACTACGTCGCCGTACATCTGTACGAAACGGCGATAGCTGTCATACGCGAAACGCTCGTTGCCGGTTTTCTTTGCCAAGCCCTTAACAACCTCATCGTTAAGACCAAGGTTAAGGATTGTGTCCATCATACCAGGCATTGAAGCACGTGCACCAGAACGTACACTAACAAGAAGCGGATTTTCAACATCACCGAACTTGCTGTTCATCAAGTTTTCGATATGATGCACAGAAGCCACAACGTCGTCTTTCAGCAAATTTACGACGTCTTCTTTTCCTTTTTCAAAATATTCGTTACATACATCTGTTGTGATAGTGAATCCTGGAGGAACCGGAACTCCGATAAGGTTCATCTCTGCCAAGTTGGCACCCTTACCGCCGAGCAGGTTTCTCATGTCGGCCTTACCTTCAGCTTTACCGTTTCCAAAGGTATAAACTCTTTTTTCGCTCATAGTTTAATAAATATTACGTGTATTTAGTTAGATTTTTCCTTTTGCAAATATAATAAAACTAGTGTAAAGACACAATATTTTAAATCAAATCTTGATTTATATCTACTAAATTATTTGGTTACACCCATAATTTGACAAGTCCACTATACAATATTGCTTACCTACCGAATTTTTGCCCGATTTTTTTCTTCAATGCCGACATCAGATGCGTTTTTCTGTGCAAGACAAAAAGTGAGGCAATAATGGTCAATACGGCCAAGAGGATGCCAACAATCCAATAAGCCGCTCCATGCAGCAGTACAGAAGCGGAATAAGAAGCTATTCCAAGTGGCAACATAACCAAAGACAACCTGACAACTCCGCGCGACAGTTTGAACCCATATTTATAATAGGTGTAAATGGTGAGCATAGTAAAGTCAAACACAGCCGTCAAGACGAGTGCATAGCCGGCTCCGAGCAGTCCGTGCGACTTAAACATCAGGCAGACAAGAAAATATTCAACGACTGCATACATACCTTCAAGGAAAAGAAATGAGCGAGAATCGCTCTTTGCCAGGGCTATATACGACATGGGCAACCGCAAGGCACGCAAATACATCGCAATGACAATCACTTGCGACATGGAAATGACGGCAATAAACTTATGACTGAAAAGCAACGGAACAATAACTGGCAAAAATGTGATAAATGCCGTGAGCATAGGCGATATGAGAATCAGCGAAACTTCGATTTGCTTATTCACCACATCGTTCTGCATCATTATGTTGCCTGGAGCCACTGCCGAGAGTCGCGGGAAAAAATCGGTCTCCATAGCCGAAAACACCAGTCCGCCATACACCATAGTGAGCATATAGCCGGCATTATACAGTCCTACGGCATCAAGCGACCCATTTTGATTGAGAAACTGACGTATCAGAAAATCTGCACCCGTGCCAAACACTCCCGCAAGGACAAAGGCGATACCGAGACGCAGAATCTTACTGCCTTTTTTCAAAAATCCCATTCTCATGGAAACACGCCACGGAAAGCGCTTGCATGAATAATGCAGACTGAAAGCGAACTGAGACGTGGTGAGAAACAGGAAGGAGGGTATTATTCCTCTTGTGCCATAAAAATAGAAGAGTGGAATTGATATTATCAGCGCTGCAACCACATTCACTATCGAAATCTGGGCAATGGAGCGCAACATTCGCGCTCCTTTCATTATGGATAGCTCCCCTGTCATCATTGTTGTCATGCCGACAACCGGCGCAAGGGCTACGAAACTCCATTTGTGGCAACTGTCGCCGAAGACAAGCTGGCTAAGCACATGGCTGAACAGCACACACAGCAGAATCCCGGCAAATGCCAATGCCAGACACAGGGAGCGCACGAGCTTCACCCTGTCGGCAAGCTGTGAAGAATCGGGAGCGGCATCGTATGCCTCCGACACGTTTTTCACTCCACTCATCGACATTCCCATGGAGGTTGCAGTGGACAGAAGCGTTACGACAGAATTGTATAACGACACCAAGCCCATGCCCGCCGGTCCGAGAATGATGGCCACGAGCTTGTTGCGCACCAATCCTATCAGTACGTTAAGTCCCTGAACACCGCCAAAAAGACCTGCGTATTTCAGTGTATGTCTATAGCTGTTGGAGTTGTTATTTTTCATATTTCATATATGAAACGCTGTTTCTTTATTTTTATTGCATAAGCATTACAGTTTTATTGCCACTGTTCCATTTTTCTTCAAATATTGAGTCGCTATGCAATCTGAAACATTAAAATTTGTATAAAAGATTTTCTTGATTTGGAGCAAAGCAATGCTTTTCGGGGAGCAAAGCATTGCTTCTCTCCCAAAGAAGCATTGCTTTGCTAAACAAGGAGACTTTTGGCTAAAGATTTTTTAAGATTTGCCGACAGGAAATTTTGACCAGTTTCTTAATTGATTAATCAAGATTTTTGCGTATTTTTGCAACATGCAAAATTTTAATACAACTGACACCCCGCTCGTCAGCTTTATAATCACGTGCAAGGACTTACCCTCGGAACTGGTTGCAGAATGTGTAAACAGCATTCTGCAGTTGTCTTTGCGAACAGACGAGCGGGAAATAATTCTGGTGGATGCGGCATCGGGAAAATGCATGCTGAACGAAATTGCAGACATTTCAAACCACATTATATATATAAGGTTGAACAACGGCAGCATTGAAAATGCGCGCAATGCGGGGCTACGCTTTGCACAGGGCAGGTATATACAGTTTATCGACGGCGAAGACAAACTTTTCACCGAGGCTTACGAGCATTGCATTGACATTGCGAGATACAACAGCCCGGACATTGTGATTTTCAATTCTGACGCATCAGAGACGGGGCAAAACGACTATAGCGGAGAAAAGCCAACCGAAGGCTCTGAATACATGAAACACAACAATCTGACAGCAAGTCCATGGGGGTATATATTTGCAAAAAAACTGCTCATAAACCTGAAATTTGAAACAGACACATTTGATGCCGACGAGGAATTTACCACGCTGCTGTTTCTGCGTGCTGAGAAAATCTACAGTTCGTCGGCCGTGGCTTATTTCGACCGCAACAAGAAAAAAGAAAAAGTGGAACGCTCCGACAAGAGGTGTATAATAAAGAGGCTCGACGACGCTTTTGCCATTATCTGCCGCCTACAGCAACTTGCCGACACGATGCCGCCAACCGACAAGGCTGCACTGCAGCGCCGATGTGCACAGCTCACGATGAATTACATCATAAATACAATCAGATGGACAAGGTCGGCAAAACAACTGTCTGAACGGATTGAAAAGCTCAAGGAAGCTGGACTCTTTCCACTGCCCGACCGCAATTACTCTAAGAAATACATCCTGTTCAACAAGCTAAGCCGCAGCTCTATAATGATGAAAATAATCTGCAAGATGCTCGGATAACAAATCTTTGTCCGGGCATCCTGCAAAAAGATGACATGACTGCAAATCAGAAGTCAAGCAGTTGTGAAGGGGTATCAATAAAAGTTGTGGCGCCTATGGAACTGAGAAATTCCCTGTCGCGAAATCCCCATAGCACACTAACACACGGAATACCCACATTCTTGGCTGTATTGAAATCCACATCGCTGTCGCCAATATAAACAGCTCCCTCTTTTCCTGCTCCGAGCAGTCGCAAAGCCTCAATCACAGTGTCGGGAGCCGGTTTCTTGCGTATATTCTCCCTTTCACCTATAGCAATCTCCACATACTGCCCGAAGAAATGCTTCACCAATTCCCTGGTAGCATCATAAAACTTGTTGCTTACAACTGCTATTTTCTTGCCTCTCGCCTTCAGTTCTCTCAGCAAGTCCATTATTCCCGGATACGGTTTCGTCGTGTCAAGCCCATGTTCAAGATAATGCTTGCGGAATATTGCATAAGCTTCATCGAAATGCGGATTTCTATCGCCGTTTTCCATAGCCCGCTCCATTAGTTTTCTCACTCCGTTGCCTACAAAACGGCGCACGTCATCAACGGAATGTTCCGGCAGTCCCACGCTTCGCAATGCATAGTTAGTACTTGCCGCCAAATCGTCAAGCGTATTCAGCAGCGTGCCGTCCAAATCAAAGATGTAAGTGTCATATTCTTTCATACCTACTTGAATTTTAGCCGTGCAAAAGTAAGAAAATGAATTTAAAATACGCCATAAAGCAAAATTTATTTGCTGAAAGAATTCAATTGTTGTAACTTTGCAAAGTTATTGGCTATCCTTGGAATTAAACATAACCATAGCACAAGATTTTTTGAAACAAGCATTATGAATTAATAATATGGCAAGAAAAAAGAAACCATTACCAATACTGGAGAATGTAACGATAACGGACTGCGCTGCTGAGGGCAAAGCCCTGGCAAGAGTGAACGACATGGTCGTGTTTGTTCCGTTCTGCGTTCCCGGCGATGTTGTAGACCTGCAAGTAAGGAAAAAAAAACACAGCTATTGCGAAGCCGAAGTGATACGCTTCATAAAGAAAAGCGATGTTAGAGAAGAGGCATTCTGCCAGCACTTCGGCATCTGCGGAGGATGCAAATGGCAGATTCTGCCATACGATAAGCAGCTGGAGATGAAGCAACAGCAAGTGTTTCAGCAACTCACACGGATTGGAAAGGTTGAGCTCCCTGAGTTCTTGCCCATTCTCGGTTCTGTAAAAACCCGCGAATACCGCAACAAGCTCGAATTTGGCTGTTCCAACAAGCGGTGGATGACGAGAGAGGAAATTGCCACCGGTGAGCCTGCAGGAGAGATGCGTGCCATAGGATTCCACATCACTGGAGCCTTCGACAAAATTCTGCCTATCGAGAAATGTCATCTTATGGACAACCTGCAAAACGAGATTCGCAATTCAATCCGCGACTATGCCATCGGCAACAACATGACGTTTTTCGACCTGCGGCAGCAAGTGGGACTTCTGCGCGACGTGATGATAAGAAATTCAAACACAGGCGAATGGATGGTTCTCGTGCAATTTCATTATGACATTGAGGGAGACGAAGAGCGGGCAATGGGACTCATGCAGCATCTTGCCGACACCTTTCCGCAAATCACATCGCTATTGTATGTAAACAACCAAAAATGCAACGACACCTTTGGCGACCTGGACATCAGCGTGTTTAAGGGCAACGACCATATTTTTGAAACAATGGAGGGACTGAAATTCAAAGTCGGTCCAAAGAGTTTCTACCAGACAAATACTGATCAGGCATACCACCTTTACTCCGTGGCGCGCAACTTTGCCAATCTGTCGGGCAGCGAAGTGGTGTACGACCTATACACCGGAACTGGAACCATCGCCAATTTCGTGGCAAAAAAGGCGGCAAAGGTTGTGGGCATAGAATATGTGCCCGAGGCTATCGAGGATGCAAAGGTAAACTCCGAAATCAACGGCATCGACAACACATTGTTTTATGCCGGCGATATGAAAGATATCCTGAACGACGAGTTCATCGCCGAACACGGCAGACCCGATGTAATCATAACCGACCCGCCACGTGCCGGCATGCATCCGGATGTGGTAGACACCATTCTGCGTGCAGAGCCAAAGCGGATTGTATATGTAAGTTGCAATCCGGCAACACAGGCTCGCGACTTGCAGTTGCTCGACGCAAAATACAGAGTTACCGCCGTGCAGCCTGTAGACATGTTCCCGCATACTCCACACGTGGAGAATGTTGTGGCACTGGAGAGGAAGTAACCTGTCAAAACTAATTAGGGGCATACATTAACAATTTGTTATGTATGCCCCTAATATTCTATTTACTTTATATATTTCATAAATGGTGTTATATATTGCTCGCGCATATACCGGCACCTATGTTCTGCACTATCCACAAAGACCTTAAGATAATGATGCACCCATTCTTCCTTTGTACCATGCCAAGACTGATCAAGGTCACATACATGGAACTGAACTTGCAATCCTGCAGCCCAATTTATATATAAAGTTTCAGGATTAGCCTTAAACAAATCACCATGATGCGCATTGACACATTTCAGATTCTCACCATCTTCAATCCAGTCTACTTCTACATAGTCAATATTTATGTTTTCAAACTCATCATTATCTATCATGTTTGCACACATCTTTGCTAACTTATATGCAGAAATAATATTAGGAGCCATGGCTTGTTTGCCAATATTCCGAGTTTTTACATCAATGAGGTCATAGAATTTGCCATTAACATATAATATATCCGCAGTATCATTCTGTTTCTCTTCAAATATATTACTCGGACTCCATCTTCTTGTTGCTGAATCTCCACGACTAAGAAGGAAAAGAGCTGTGGGAGAATCGAAAAGCGCATATTTTTGTTCAACGGTTATGTGTGTAGGATTTTTCAAATACATATCATTCAGATATTCATATTGTTTGAAAATATCCTTTGGGTATTTTTTCTTCAATAAATGATATACAAGCTTTTCAAACGGCTCACCAGCAGCATAACCTGATAATGTACCGTTAGAACTTTTATTCGGTCTTTCAACTTTTTGGTTCACCATTTGGGACAAGATTTCTATGAAACTAATTTTGGGGGTTCTTCCGGAATATGGAGTGATATCTTTCTCTCCCACAGATTGCACAGATTATCACAGATTGATTTTCCATGCGGACATTCTAGCAATGCCACAGATGTAGGGTCGCCTACTTCGTGGCTTGATTTACACAGATTCTATGATAAATTCTAAATAAATCAGCTCTCATCTGTGTAATATTGCGGCAAAGCCAGCAACACTAAATCTGTGAACATAGCCTGTATTTAGACATAAAAATCCGTGTCATCTGTGATATCTGTGGGAGATACTAATCATCACTCCATATATCGGATGAGCCTTTTTTTTTTGGGGGGGGGAGGGAAAAAAGAAATTTCCGATAAACATCACCTCACCGTAATATGGAAACAGCCTTGCTTCACCTCATACTTTATGTAGCAACGGTTTTTCACACGCATATCACGCAGCACTTCACTCAAGACCCATTTCAAAGTGTCGTTTCTAACGGCTCGGCGAGGATTGGCATCAGGATCGCTCACCGTGGTATAGCGATTGTAGCAGATGTCAAACGTAGTGCCATACAGATGACAGGAATTGACAGTGGCGTTTCCGTTGCGGGTGCGCAGTTTGTCCACATCATCGTGAGTGCGCAACACACTGGTAATGATAAAGCGATGGAGCGGAACGTTCTTTATCTGCAAGCTGTCAAAAAAGCTCTTGCCAATGTCATTGAGCAATATCGCAGCCCGAGGAACAAGATAAGGAATACTGCTCTTCAACTTGTCTACGGTATAAAACGGACTTGCACCCACATATACAAGCTCCTTCTTCCTATGTTCCGCATCAGCGCGATTCAAAACAGGCTTCACACCATATTTCCGGGCCGACTCCAACTGAACGCTATTGCTGTCAGGGAAAGCATCACCAAAATTCGGAACGCTGTAAATGCGGTTCTTCACGAGATTGCCATCTGAATCAAAAAAACGCGAAGGCTTGCCGTTGTCCACTGTTGGAACCGACATATCCACACTGTCGGCATCCACCATAACATCCGCACTATCAGCCTTGCCATCCCCCTGTTGTCTGTCAGCGGCAATACCGGGTTTCATACAACGCACAATAGCAAGAACAATAACTATTGAAATAAAAAGTGCAAGATATCTATTTTTTGTAACTTTCATTATTCCCTATTTTTTGGAACGCAAAGGTAATGTAAATTAAGAGAAAAAAGAAAAGATTTGTGCATTTCTTTACCAAGAAAAGAATTATCATAAGATTAAGAGAATGCAAAAAAAACAAAATCAACAATTCATTGAAGAAATTTTATTAACTTTGCAATCTAATATAAATGTTATTCAGAATGACAATATACAAAAGATTATTATTCTTGTCGATACTCATGACGACAACAATAGCCCACGCCGATATAAACGACGAAACTCCTACCATCAATCCCACGGCAACATACACCAGCATCGATGGTGAAGAAACGGAAAGCAACGAGATGTCTGGTCAGGCTCCACTCATTGGGAAATTCAAGACCAATCCAAGCAATGTGGGCGACTACACTGCCACATACGAATGGCGCTTCACAAAAGAAGGAGAAACGACACCTTATCTTACACGATATGAAGAAGATACAGAATATACGTTTACAAAAGCAGGAAGCCACAGCATTGTAGTCTACGCCACATTTACAAAAGGAAACGACGTTATCCAATACGGACAGGAATACTGGAGCGAAGTATCCCCACTACGCGTTACTATAAGCGAAAGCAAACTGGAAATGCCCAATGCCTTCTCGCCAAACGGAGATGGGATAAACGACATTTACAAGGCTAAAGACGGATACCAGTCGCTCGTGGAATTTCATGCCTACATCTTCAACAGATGGGGACAAAAGCTCTTTGAATGGACCAACCCAGCCGACGGATGGGACGGAAAATACAAAGGAAAAGACGTGGCACAGGGCGTTTACTTCGTACTGGTAAAGGCGAAAGGCGCTGACGGCAAAACATACAATATAAAGCGTGATGTAAACTTGCTCAGAGGCTTTACAGAATCAACAAACAACGGAGGTGCAACAGAATGACACGAGAAGACGAAAACATAAACGTTTGGGGAGCACGCGTGCACAATCTGAAAAACATCGACGTGGAAATACCGCGAAACAGTCTTACCGTAATAACGGGGTTGAGTGGTTCCGGAAAATCATCACTTGCCTTTGACACGATCTTTGCTGAAGGACAACGCAGGTATATTGAAACTTTTTCTGCATATGCGAGGAATTTTCTCGGAGGAATGGAACGTCCAGACGTTGACAAGATTACAGGACTCAGTCCCGTAATAAGCATCGAACAGAAAACCACAAACAAGAATCCGCGTTCTACCGTTGGCACTACAACTGAAATATACGACTTTCTGCGTCTGCTCTATGCACGCGCAGGAACGGCATACAGCTACGTTACCGGCGAGAAGATGGTGAAATACACAGAAGAGGAAGTTCTGAAAATGATTCTTGCAGATTATGGCAACAAAAAAATTTTCATCCTCGCACCTCTCGTAAGAAACAGAAAAGGACACTACAGGGAACTGTTTGAAAACATGAGAAAGAAGGGCTACCTTTATGTAAGGGTAGACGAGGAAATCACAGAGATAACAAGCGGAATGAAGCTCGACCGCTACAAAAACCATAACATAGAAGTGGTAATCGACAAGCTGCAGGTGCACCCAAAAGACGATGAGCGGCTGCGCAAAAGCGTAGAAACGGCAATGCGCCAAGGCGACGGTTTGATGATGATTATGGACAAAGACAGCGGCAAGGCAAAATACTATAGCAAACGACTAATGTGTCCCACATCGGGCATTGCATATGGAGATCCTGCCCCAAACAAATTTTCTTTCAACTCACCCGAAGGAGCCTGCCCGCGGTGCAAGGGTCTGGGCATTGTAAACGAACTGGATTTGGAAAAAATCATTCCAGACCGCAACTTGTCAATCTACGAAGGAGGAATATTGCCACTTGGAAAATACAAAAACCAGATGATTTTCTGGCAAATCGGCGCCATCCTTGAAGAAGGTGGCTGCAAACTTAAGACACCGATAAAAGATATCCCGGAAGACACTCTAAACGACATTCTTTATGGAAAGATAGAGAAAATAAAAATCCGAAAGGAAGTGGTACACACTTCCACTGACTATTTCGTGGAATTCGACGGACTGGTGAAATACATACAGTCGGCCATTGAAAACGACGACAGCAAGGAAGCCCAGAAATGGTCTGACCAGTTTATGAGCATAAAGCAATGCCCGGAATGTCACGGTGGAAGACTGAACAAAGAATCTTTGTCCTACAAGATATGGAACAAAAACATATCTGAAGTTGCCGATATGGACATAAGCGAACTTTACCACTGGCTGGACGAAGCCGAGAAACATCTCGACAACAAGCAGCGACACATTGCAGAAGAAATTCTAAAAGAAATACGCTCAAGAATAAAGTTCATACTCGACGTAGGGCTAAACTATCTGTCGCTCAACCGACAATCTATTTCTCTGTCGGGCGGCGAGAGCCAGCGCATCCGCCTTGCCACCCAGATCGGCTCGCAACTTGTCAATGTGTTATACATACTCGACGAGCCAAGTATCGGACTGCACCAGCGTGACAACGAGCGGTTGATAAACTCTCTGAAAGAACTTCGCGATATGGGAAACACTGTAATTGTAGTAGAACACGACCGCGATATGATGCTGAATGCCGACTATATCGTGGACATTGGCCCAGGTGCCGGAAGGAAAGGCGGTGAAGTGGTTTTCCAAGGCACCCCCGAAGACATACTCCAGAAAGACAGCGTAACAAGTGAATACCTAAGCGGAAAGAGAAAAATAGAAATACCCGAAATCCGCCGCAAGGGGAACGGCAAAAGTATATACATACACGGGGCAAGCGGAAATAATCTGAAAGACATTGACGTGGAATTTCCACTCGGCGAGCTTGTCGTCGTGACAGGGGTCAGCGGTAGCGGAAAATCTACCCTCATAAACGAAACCTTACAACCGATACTGAGCAAACACTTTTATCGCTCTTTGAAAGAACCTATGCCCTACACTAGCATAGAAGGAATAGAGAATATTGACAAAGTGGTAAATGTGGACCAATCCCCTATCGGAAGAACTCCACGCTCCAACCCTGCCACATACACCGGAGTGTTCAGCGACATTCGCTCTTTGTTCGTAAACTTGCCAGAAGCAAAAATCCGAGGATACAAGCCCGGACGTTTCTCGTTCAACGTAAAAGGCGGACGATGTGAAGCTTGTGGGGGCAATGGTTATAAGACCATCGAGATGAACTTTCTGCCCGACGTTATGGTGCCATGTGAAGTATGCCACGGCAAGCGCTACAACCGCGAGACTCTGGAAGTGAGATACAAGGGCAAAAGCATAGCCGATGTATTGGACATGACAGTCAATCAAGCCGTGGAATTTTTCGAGAACGTGCCGGAGATACTGCGCAAAATAAAGACGATACAGGAAGTGGGACTGGGCTACATAAAGCTCGGACAACCATCTACCACCCTATCCGGCGGCGAATGTCAGCGCATGAAACTTGCCACAGAACTGAGCAAACGCGACACGGGAAAGACGATGTATATTCTTGACGAACCAACGACAGGTCTGCACTTTGAAGACATCCGCATATTGATGAACGTGCTTGAAAAACTTGTGGATAAGGGTAACACAGTTATTATTATTGAGCACAATCTCGACGTAATAAAACTGGCCGACTATATCATAGATATGGGACCGGAAGGCGGTCGTGGTGGCGGACAAGTTATGGCCACCGGCACACCGGAAGAAGTTGCCGCCAGCGGCAAAGGTTTCACTGCACGGTTTATAAAGGAGGAACTGGAGAGGTGAAGTTGAATAGTAAAAGGAAAATATATGGAGCTATAAATTCCATATGATTGGATTATAGCTCTATATATTATATACAATGTAAGATTTCCCAGAAATATATAGTTGCCGAAATTGTGAAAGTATCATTTTCCTTTATTACCTTCTACTACATCAGTAGACATGGATTCTTTGATTTTTGATTTCATCTTATGACTTCCATCATTTCAGGTCGTGAACGATTCCCTACCACCAAAGTTTCAAAAAAACAAAGACAACAATAAGACAAGATGCAAAGAATACAAACAATGCCGTATATCGAAAGTCTTTAGGCTTGCGGTCTAGAGTTGTCAGCTTTTTTCCTTTCATCACAAAATTTTCAATTTTAGTAACACAGAATGATGCCATCAAGATACATACTAAAAGTACAGCAAATTTATAATTATATATCAGCTTGTTCAACACGTCTATATTCAGAAGACGCCTTAAAATACATACAATTTCTGCAAAGAAAAGAAACAACACATAAGTAATATATCTTTCCACACTCCTTTGCAAAAGTCCTGAAATATCTTTACCATCAATTTTTTTAAATAAAATATAAGAATTCTCAATATACTGATTCATTGTAAGCCCTTTTTTCTTTAAACCATTCTTCAAGAAAGGAAACACATGATACATAACGATATAAAACCATTTAGCTACAGGAAAAGCCAATGAAAAAAAAACTTTATTGAGTTTTGCTCCAAAAAAATATGTACCAGAAAATAAATAAATCAAAATTTTTTTCATTTCAATATCAATAATTTAAGTCAAACATATAACCCCTGCTACAGCTCCTCCCAATTCTGTCCCAAGCCATCCAACCCCTATACTTCCAACAATTTCACCACCAACATAGGCAAAACCTGCACCTAAACCAGCAGTCGCACTTCCAAACATAAGACCAGAAATAGAACCAACAACTTTACCTCCATATATAGCACCAAGTTCACCGCCAAGAATTCTGCCATTGGCAACAACTGCAGCCCTTAGAAACTCCTTACTGTTTACCCCATACACATTTTTGGCATAAATAACAGAAGGCATTTCGCTGAGGACACTTATTATCCCACCAAAAGCTTTTGCATGAGGTATGGTTTTAACGGGGTGTACTTTCACGTGCTGATTACCCTGAAATATATGGTTATTGAAATTGCGAAAGTATAATTTTCCATTATTACCTTTTACAACATCATTAGATATGATTTCTTCTGAAGTACATATTGCAGCAGCAGCTGTTGCAATACCGAATCCGGCTCTTCTATGTCCCCAAACGAGAACCTCTTCAAGTTCACCACCATTTATACAATCTTGTTTATCATATGAACCATCATGCATTAAATGATTAAAAAGACCTATCTGCATACCGTTTAAGACTCCATCAAAGAAATTACCCCCAGAGGCTAAAGAAGCCAAGCCACCCATTGCAGAAGACAATAGCCCCCTATAATCATCACTTACATTCAAGTTGTGTGTAAAAGAACCTGTGCATGAAGATGCCACACCGGAAAAGACCCCCCGTGCAAAATTACCTCCGTTAAGTGAAGCAAAAGTACCGGTGGAAATGCCATGAGTTCCAGCTCTCAACAATTCGTGATCGAAACTTCCTGCACTTCCGAATGCCGTTCCTATACCATAAGTTGCAGCTGAACTTAATCCCCCATACAATGCCCCTCTCCAAACATTATTTCCTTTTATTATTGCATTTTGAAAGCCCAAAATCGCTCCAAGTGCAACGCCAAACAACAATACGGATTCACCACTTGCATCTGTATACTTGAGTGGATTGTTCAAGCAATAGGAATACCGGTTAAAATTCTGTCTGGATTCCGGCAATTGAACATAATTATCAGGACTTAAGAACCTGCCAATCACTGGATCATATACTCTACCGTTCATATCAATCAGATTGAAATCATTCAGCATTTCATGTCCTGTATATCCTCGGATAAAACCTATTTTATTCCTATTTACATACATTTTTCCCCATGGCGAATAAGACGCAGAGAACAGGCATTCACCATTTGCATCAAAAATATTTGTAACACTTCCTTGATGATCAGTGAACATATATAAGATTTTCGCATCAGTGTTACCGTCACGATAGTATAAAAGTCCGTTGCCAATGTAACGGAACTCACGTAATATGCCGTCTTCATCAATATCCTCGCCACCAGGTCCGAAGTATGTGGTCTGTTTCAGTATTCCATCCTTTCTCAATTCTGTAGAGGAACGTTGATTATCCGGACCATAATAATAGCAAAGCTCATATTTTTCACCATTTTCCTTTTCTTCCGATATGTTATCAACTTTGCCAATATTATTGTATATGATATCTTGCGGCATGACAGAAACAGCTCCATTCGAATTTTCTATCGATTCTACAGCATGCGGATGAAATTCAGAATAAGAATAGCTGCCACTTTCAGAAGAAGATGTGATATTGCCGTCAGAAGAATATGCATAAGAAAAATCCATCAAGATAGGACGGAAATTTCCCCAAATAGCACTGCCAATAGTTCCAGCGGCAAACATACCGGAGTCATCCATATTCTGAAAGGAGCCAACGCCCCCGATTCCGATGTTTGAAATCTGCCTTTTAACACGATTATAAGATATTAGCCTGTCAAATTCATCAAAACCGAACTTCTCACCGTATCCTGCTCCAGGTAATTCACGAGAAAGGAGATTTCCTTTTACAGGATCAAATTTATACTTGGCACTGCAAACTTCTTTGTCACCTTGAAATAAAGCAGACAATAACAACATTCCTTGTTCTGATTCCTGTTTCGTAAATTTAAATTTATCCGAAAACATTTTTCCGGTATAAGTAAGTCCGTCATCTTTAACAAATTTCCAAATAGTACTGTCACCTATCAATTTTTCCACACAGTTTCCATAAGAATCAAGAACATTGTTGACAACCAAACCGTTGGAGAATTTTTCAGACGTGACGTTACCAGCCCTGTCATAAGAGAACCTCTTGTACATGACATATCCGTCCCGTACGGTATGCATACTTGTCAATATTCTTCCGAACTTGTCATACGAATAATCTATCCGGCTGTCGTCATGCTGCATTGAAATCACTTTGCCATACCTGTTTCTTGAATATATTGTTTCGTCCATTGCCCCCGAAGTGGAACACAGCTGTCCAAAGCAATCATAACTGTTTCTTGTAGTTACACCCCTTCCGTCAATGTGCTTCAGGAGCTTTCCTTCACAGTCATATTCATAAGTATTTTTCCCAGCATCAGGATCATAAAGCACTGTACGATTACCAGCTCCGTCATATTCCACAGAAATAGTGTAGCCTCCACTTTTTACGCAACTTGGCTTACCATTTGAGTAGTAATTGTATTCCACAGAAGAAACAGGGTCTTCAGAACTTTTCAGATTACCCATTGCATCAAATTTTCTTGTATAGTTCCTTCCGTTGTCATCAACCGTTACGCTCCTATTACCATACACATATAATTTTTGGCTACCGGTGTTTAAACGTTCAGACAGGATACGCCCGCGTTTATCGTATTCAAAAGTTTTTTCTTTTTTCAACTTTCCGTTTAAGAGCTTTATGGCGGATATATTGCCATACTTGTCATAAGAAGTCTCTATTATGGACTTTAAATTGCCTGCCCCTATGGTCTCCTTGTGAATTTCCCTGTTACATGTATCAAACCACGTCTTTACCCAAGGCATTCCCGGTGAATAGTCTATTTTATACCATAGTCCATAACCTTCCGTGTCCCATCCTGTTGCTGTTCCTGTTGGAAGACCTGTTGGCGAAACACTTAGTATCCGGTTTCCATAACAATCATAATTATAATACGTCGTTAACTCTCCATCCCCGTATGTAAGATCCTTTTCGGATGTAACATTGCCAAAAGGATCGCACTCATACTCAACAACATACGAAGCAGGGATGGTATATGTTTTTTTTACAAAACACCCATTATAATCATATTCGTTTACCTTTATAAAATCAGCGACTCCATTTCCCTCTCTATGCATTTTCACAGCATTACCAAAGGTATCACTGTGGAAAGGGCTTTTTCTGTTCCCACATGTGTCGTTTCCTTTATAATATTACCTCTGTCGTCATATCCTAATTCCGTGACATCCACAAACTCATCCGGGTCATCGTGGTGTTTTGTCCTTGTTTTAATATTGAGAGGGAACCAACTTCCTCCTTTTTTTTCATAGTCTCCATATTCCACACATGAATACGAACCGTCATTGAAACTGGTAATAGACTTTTGTAACATTCCATTGCAGACATCATGTTCATTTGTATTTTCGGTAACGTTACCATCAAAATCTGATACGACAGATTTTGATGGATAAGAAAAGAATGATTTACCGCCTTTGTCATGTATTGAGAAATGCACTTTGCTTACAGTTTCTTCACTCCCATTTTTTGTAACGGCAACCATATCCAACGGCAGCATTGAATTTTTGTCCCATTCTGTAACCTCAACACTTGATGACATGTCAAGTGTTTCATTGGTAGACATAAATAGACCTACTCCAAGCAGCCCCCGCCCCTGTAAATGCATCTTCATTCCACCATAGTTATAGTTTATACGATTGCGACCTGCTACTCCATTGGTTTGTGTTACACTGGAAACGGCACAAAATGGCGGAAGTATATCAACAACAGGAAAGACCGCTCCCTCTGTCGGTGTATAAATACCTCCTGTTGCCATCGAAGCATATTCGATGTCCTTACGGTTACCAAAAGCGTCTACAACACTTTTCAGCTTACCTGTTCCTGAAACAAAACCATTTGTATACGTGTAGAAATTTGCTCCTTCAGAATTCTCTGTCAATAAGCAATTTCCGTAGTTCAATATCTCCGCTACACCGTCACCATTAAAATCGCCAACTGCACAACGACCTGCAAGAGCATTCTCTTTGTTTTTGGAAAAACCTTTTCCTACGAGAGAGAACTTGCCTTTTGAAGATTGTAGCCAAAGTGCATGTGCACCATCTTTGTTTCCAAAGACAATAACGACATCACTAATACCATCTCCATTAATGTCACAGACAATCATTTGACTATAATCTTTATTCAGCTTTTTATCTATACCATCAATCTGTTGCCCGGAACCGGTGGTGAACTTACCTCTTCCGTCTCCGCTTGCAACAAGAAACATCCCTCCGTTGCACGACAAGAGATCCGGGACACCGTCACCGTTGAAGTCCCCTGTTTCCATAAGGTCTGATTCTTTTATTGCCGTACCCGAAACGCTTTTCCATTGTGATGGATTTCCGCCACAAGAATTAAGCAGAAGTTTATAACCTTTTGAAGTTACAACCATAATGTCTGCCGTACCGTTTTGGTCAAAATCAGAAACGAACAGCCGACATGGTTCACTATCAAGTTCAAGTTCAAAACGACAGGTGTCAGACATGCCGTCTTTTGGTGGGTATCGAACTAATGTGCAACCATATTTGTTATTTCTGCCTAATTTCTCGAGTACAATAATTTCATCATTTCCGTCACCGTCAAAATCGGCACTTGAACAAAGAGGAACTTCCGTATGCCGTGCCAACAGTTGAATTTGCGGATTTAGTTCATAGCTATTATTTAAGCCATTGAGACTGCCTTTAAGCAGATGAAGATACATCATGTCAGAATTACCTGTCGTATTTAATTCCGGCAAAATTATATCTGCAAATCTTCCCCTTCCTGACGATACTGCAAGTATACCACCTTTCAGCGCATTTGTATTGTATCCTATATCAATAGATGCTTTTTCTACGTAACTTACATGTCCATTTCCGTCAGACGTAGAAAGGTATGGGATACAATATACTGCCGGGGACTTTGCAAAATTTCCACCAAGCATAGTTTGTCGTTCAGAAGGTGCAATTTCTATTATATCGGATATACCGTCACCATTCACATCTGCCGAAACAAAAATTTGTCTAAGTTTATCGCCCAGAACGCGCCCTGACGATAATTCTACTCTGTGCGTCTGTTGGTTATTGTCCGCAAAATACCAATCTGTCGAAAGAGCTTCAACACGACTGTCAAAATGTCCTCCCGTACCGCTCACATATATTTTATCTAAAAAACTTTTCTTAGATACAGGATCGCAGACATAATTAAATTCATATTTTCGGAATATACTGTCACCGGCAAACGAAACTATGTCATGCAACCGTATTGCCATTTCTCCTTTGGAGCCAAATACATTTACCAAACAAACATCAGGTCGATATTCATAATGGAAATTAACAGTGTTACATACAAAAGACAAATGATGATTGTTTGTTCCATAAGTTATGCTTATCGGATAAAAGAAAGCGCCATTATTGCCATAATCATATATAATATTGTTGGAATTGGCATCAACAGATTCACTGACATACCATGAATATATTATCAAAGAACCGTCTGCACCATTTACAGTCTGACAGGAATTTCCTCTATTACCATAGAACAATGTCGTACCATCATGCATTTGAACATCAAACCATTGACCATTTCCATGGCACGTGACATTTAGATATGGATTGTTTTCTGGTACATATATAGAGCCATCACACAATGGCTTTCCACTAACTAACAATAAACGTGTACCGTCAAGATACAAGGCATCATCTACCATACCACTTATTCCGTACATTTTTCCGTCATGCCATATATCACGAGAACCACGTGTAATGGACGAGAACCCTCCCAAATTGCAACCTGCCCCAATTAATCCATTACCTGTTTGACTATTATAGGCAACACTTAAAGACGGCACCATTTTGCCGATACCATTTGGAACTTCTACAGGAAAAGAAAATACTGCTGACCCAATATGACTTACATCGAAATTAATCGGAAAATTTTTGACTGGATTTTTTTTTGCAGTTTCAAGATACGGTTTCTCTGTGTACAAGCAAAAATCATCATGAACCCAAACCTTTTCAGGATTCTTGAACGTAGGATCCAAAGGTTCCGGTATCGGGATGTCAGGTTTGTCTGGATAAGTTTCTCCTGTATTCAAAAATTTTTCTATGATAGTAACGCTGTCATGAGAAAAAAAATTTTCATTGATACATTTTGCTTTTCCACAGCAAGGTAACAAACTCAACAATAAAGTAATGTATATATATAGGAAGAGAGATTTTTCCATATTTTTTTATAATAAAATTACATTAATGTTTCTTTATGATTCTCTTTGAAAAAAAATTTTTATTTCGCCCGACACTTACAATATACACGCCTTGAGGTAATTCATCCAAATATATCATTGCTTTATCTTTGTTTGCTTTTTTAGACATAACATGTGTTCCATCGAAGAAATAAACATTTATGTAATAGGCTCCATCGCATACAAAATTAGAGATATTGACTATGACAAGATCTGATTCTTCTGAATAGTTTATGCTGGCATTATCATCACATTCTTTTATTAAATACTGAGATTTTTGCCTGTTACTATTTTTTGTATTGAGTCGTGTTCTCAATATACGATTTCCTGCATTATCATAACCATATCTAATGGTAGATTGTGATAGAGTTGTGTATTAGGGAACAGAATAATTGAAACCGTAAGAAAGATTTTATTCATCATGATAGTTCGACATTAAGAAAAATGATTTGTTAGTAATTTAAATATCGTTTGCAAATATATATATAATATTTAGTATTTCAGATAACGTATTGGACTTTTTAATAAGAGTTGTAACAAAAAAAATAAAGTTCATAACAATGTGATATTATAACTTTATTAAAGTTTCTGATTTATATTCTATCGCCCTATATTCCAGTTTAGCCCCCGAAAAAACGCGGTACCAAAACAAGAAAGCGTTTTGATACCGTGAGTGCAGCATAGCTATACCAACGGTATAATACCGCTATACAGGAAGTGCAGCGGTGCTTCACAAGGAAGAAGCAAGACTTTGCTTGAATTTACCGGGTTTTCAGCTCGTTTGGGCTAAATCCGAAACTTAAATAACTTTATTATATAATATGGAGCTATAAGTCCAATCAAAGGGGATTTATAGCTCCATATATTATTTAGAATCTCGTCATCACTTCAAGCACGATCTTGTCTTTCTCTGAAGGTTTGGCGATACCGTTCTTTCCATAGAAATATTTCTCGTAGTTTAGGCGGATATCCGAGATGAAAGGCTTGGCAAGACTGAACGTCACGCCACCGGTAATGCGCGACCGCTTATAGTCGGTAAGTTTCAGCGAACCGTCTTCGTTAAGTGAACCGTCGCTGTGGTCGGTCATGAAATCATAACGCACAAGCGGAGAAATCTTCTTCACGAGGAAATTCTTGTTACTTAGAGCAAAGTCGTAATTCACGAAACCATCGAACGAATGTACCGCCTTGAATTTATCATGCGAGTAATGCTTGTAAAGATACTCAGCCTCAACGTGCCAACCATACTTATGCCAGTACATGCCGGCATCATACATCATTATGTCGTTCTGGTTCGGACTTATCTTCTGGGCACTGAGCGTAAGGTTGAAACCCTCAGGGAAGAAAAGTTGTGCCTTGGCAGAGAAGTTCACCTTTTTTGTCCAATAATCCTTCTGATTGGTGAGTCCCGAGCCGTTAAACAGTCCCGCCTCAAGCACTATCGGCAAACCAGCATTAAAGCTATAGCCAACTGTTGCACCTACGTCACGGACATTGCCCACCTGCTTGGCAATAAACGAGCGGTTGGCAAAATACTGCTGATGCGGCGAGCGATGAGCGTCGATAGTAAACGGCACACGCATCTGACCGATAGTGAACGAGAGACCCGAAACCGGTTTGATTCGTGTGAAGGCATCAAGCATCTTTATCTGTCCCTCGTCGCAGAGGTCAATTTCCGCTTTGTATTCCACAGCCTTCGCCACACGTCCAGAAACGCTCAGTCGGGCATTTCTCACTTCAAATCTCCCCTCCCCTTCGGTTTGAAATTCATACTTCCCCCTCACCGTTCCGTGGATTTCCGGTATAAGGTCTACTTTTTCATTATCTTCACCGGAAGTCTGTGCCAATACCGGAAACGCCGTTGCACACATCATAGCTAATGCCAGTGTTCTACTCTTCTTAAAAGCCATAAATATTTTATCGTTAAATTATGGTGCAAAGGTAGATGCCGGATGTGAAGAATGTGTTACAACGGGATTACGATTCGGATATTTCATGATTCTTCCGGTATATTATTCCGTTTCTGCACTTTCCCGTTCGTTTTTCTCCTTTCTGTATTCCGACGGCGACATGCCCGTATGCTTTTTAAAGCACTTTCCAAAATACTTTGGATCGGAGAAACCTACAGCATACGCAATCTGCGAGAAAGTCATAGAACTCTCAATCACGAGATCTTCAGCCCTCTTCATGCGGATATGTCGAAGAAAATCATTCGGCGACATGTCGGCAATCTGCTTTAATCTAGCATAGAACGTGCTGCGCCCCATACTTAGAGCCACCGCCATATCGTCCACCTTCAGGTCAACATCTCCGATATGCTCCTCTATATAAGCCAGAAGCTTATCCATAAACACCTTGTCTTCGTCCACGATTTCCGGTTTTCTGAGCATATAGCGCACCTTCCCCGCATCAGCCTTCTCCGTGGCCTCCTCGGTTATCTCCTCCGCCCTCTTGCGCATATAAGTTCTGAAAGCAAAATAAGCAAGAGTTATCAAGAAGAGCCAGATGATGGTGCGCCCCCACCAACTCTCAAGGAAAGTAGGCTCAGCATAAATATTCAGTTCCTTGGCGTTGTCAATCCAAACACCGTCGCCGTTAGTACTTCTCACGCTAACAACATGCGAGCCTGCCGGAAAATTATTGAAAGACACGCTGTTGCTGCCCGGATGCACATAAACCCAGTCGCCGTCGTCTATTCTGTAAGCATACCTTATGCCGCAGTTTTCGCTCAGCGGAGAAACAGAGGAGTGCGAACTGTAGTCGAGCGCCGAGAAGAAGATAGAGAACGACCTATGGTCTACGTCAACCTTCAATTCTGGAACATTCAGTATCGGCTGTTCCATGTCTCTGTCCATATAGCGTATTGAAGTAAACACGATATTCGGAGCATAGCTGCTTCTGTCCATATTGCGCGGCAGGAACGTTATTGCTCCACCCTCCGTAGCAATAACGATACGGTCGGTGGCGGAAGAATGAGCCGGCAAAGCCTCTGAGATGTTTACTCCCCCGATTTCGTCGGAGCCATATTCCTTCAGTCCGTTCTTGCTTATGCATGCTATGCTACTCTCTCCGATTACCCATATTCCTCCGCTGCGGTCAGCCACGAGACTCTGTATTGTCCCCGAAGCAAACGACTGCATCTGATCGTTTCCGTCTTTGTCTTCCACAGGAATGAACCTAAGATTGTCCTGCAAAAGATTTCCGGCATCAACACATTGCAAACCGCCACCCAGAGTAACAACATACAGTTTTCCATCTGGAGCTACAAGTGTCTGCATCACCTCACTGCTATAGAGCGAATTATCATTTTTCGTATGTCGCGAAACATAGAATCTGATACGGTCGGGGTATGTATAGCTATCGAGATACGTGAGCAGCCCCTGAGTGGTAGAAAGCAGTACCACTCCATTTTGCATTACTTCAATCCTCCTCACCTTGTTGAACACGTCTCCTACGTAGCCTTTCAGCATATTGTTGCAGTTATAAAACTTCAAGTCCTTCAAATCACCTGAATACATGCTACCGGATGAAATATTCAGTCCGCCTTCAAACACCGCCACGAGTAGCCTGCCGTGAGTATCCTCCTTAATGTCATAAACATCGTTGCTGTTGAGCGTATAAGAATTCGTTTCGTCGTGCCTTAGCCTCACCACATTTCCGTTGTCAATACAATATACGCCCTCGCCCTTTGTTCCAATCCAGAGTCAGTGGCGCTTATCCTCATACAAGGAGTAGATGTGGTAAGAAAATGTTGATTTCTCCTTTTGCCACTTTCCCGAAGGGGTAAGATAGCCTATCAGATTACCTCCGGCAGAAAACTTCACCACGTTACCGTCTACCGTACCGAGAATAATATTTCCTTCATGGT
>CAKQDG010000031.1 GCA_934219025.1 uncultured Prevotella sp.
AAAAATACTATGGTAAGTTACAAAGAATTAGGCTTGGTAAACACCAGAGAGATGTTTAAGAGAGCCATCAACGGCGGTTATGCCATTCCAGCATTCAACTTCAACAACATGGAACAGCTGCAGGCTATCATCAAGGCTTCATCAGAACTGAAGTCTCCGGTTATCCTTCAGGTTTCAAAGGGCGCGCGCAACTACGCTAACCCGACATTGCTCCGCTACATGGCACAGGGTGCTGTGGCTTATGCAAAAGAGCTGGGATGCAACCATCCTGAAATTGTGCTCCACCTTGACCACGGCGACAGCTTCGAGCTTTGCAAGAGCTGCGTAGACCTCGGTTTCTCTTCTGTAATGATCGACGGTTCTTCTCTTCCTTACGACGAGAACGTGGCTCTTACAAAGAAGGTAGTAGAGTATGCTCACCAGTATGACGTTACCGTTGAGGGTGAGCTTGGTGTATTGGCAGGCGTTGAAGACGAAGTTGCTTCAGAGGTTTCCCACTACACAAAGCCAGAAGAGGTAATCGACTTCACCACAAAGACCGGTGTTGATTCATTGGCCATCTCTATCGGTACAAGCCACGGTGCTTACAAGTTCAAACCGGAGCAGTGCACACGCGATCCGAAGACAGGTCGTTTGGTTCCTCCTCCATTGGCATTCGACGTGCTCGACGAAATCATGAAGAAACTTCCTGGATTCCCTATCGTGCTCCACGGATCTTCTTCTGTTCCACAGGAGTATGTTGATATCATCAACGCCAACGGTGGCAAATTGCCGGATGCTGTTGGTATTCCAGAGGAGCAGCTCCGCAAGGCATCAAAGAGTGCCGTTTGCAAAATCAACATTGACTCCGACTCTCGTCTTGCCTTCACAGCAGCAGTGCGCAAGACTTTGGCAGAGAAGCCAGCAGAGTTCGACCCACGTAAATACTGCGGTCCTGCACGCGACTTGATGGAGGAGATGTACAAGCACAAGATTATCGACGTGCTTGGCAGCGACAACAAGCTTGCACAACTTGACTAATATCGCACAACTTTATAAATAGAATTACGGGGGACGATTGCTATTCTTTAGCTTTCGTCCCCCGTCTGTTTTTGGGTTCATCCGTTATTTTGAGCAATAGATATATGGAGTGATGAGCCTGCTTTTTTCCGCTAATTGCAAAGATTAAAAGTTTGTCGTGGACATCACTCCCCTACAACAGGAATTGATGCCGTATTTAATTGCACACAAACTTGTAGGAAGTATTCGACTTGGCAGTCTTTACCGACAATACATAAATCCCTTTTGCGAGTTGCGGCAGCGACACACTTACGGTTTCTCCGCCCTCTACCCTACCGAGATTCTTGCTGATTACAGTCTGCCCGGAAACGTCGGCCACACTTACTGTGGCACTGGCAGTATGGGCAAAGCCCACGACGATATTGTTGTCTGTCACCTTCACACTACCGTCAAACGGATATTCAATCGCCCGACATCCGTCAGTTTCAAGTTCTATGCATTTCTTCAATCCCTCCATAGCATTAATCTTGCCATAGCCCCAGTTGCTGTCGGCTACCGACGGAGTGAAATTATCCTTGCGCGACGTTGTGGCAATGATATCATGCAGTTGCTCCGGCGACAGCTGCGGATATGCCTGCAACCATGTAGCCACGATACCTGCTACAAACGGCGAAGCCATCGACGTGCCCTGCATATAGCCATAAAGGTTGTTGCGGTCGTATTTCTCGCAATAGTCGGCATACATCAGTGTGCCTGAAGCATCATTGCCCGAAACTGCAGAGATTATCAGGCAGCCCGGTGCCGTAATCTCCGGCTTCATTCTGCCGTCGGCAGTAGGCCCGTAGCTTGAAAACGAGCTGATGTCGCCCACGGTCTCCTCGATAGTGCTCTGTGTGCCACTGTTTGTGGTATACACATTGCGTGTGGTATACGAACCTACGGTGAGAATCTTGTGGCCGGTTCCGCCAATCTCGGCAAGCGTAGACGAAGAAGCGTCAGGAGCAGAGAATCCCTCGATATCCCTCGACTCCAGTCCCAGATATGTGTTGTCTGCCCATACATTCACTCTTCCGGCACCCTTTGGCGTAATGGTCAAGGCGATGGCGTAGTTGTTGCGCACGCTTGTAAGTTCGGAAGAGAGCACCACATGCGGTTTGCCGTTGAGCGGGCTCACCTCCGACGACACCTTCCACGAGCCCGTGGCATCCCTTCCGAACGAAGCTTCGGTTACGCCGTCGGCAGGATACACGGCAGTTGTAACATCATCCTTCTTGTTGAAAATGCTGTAAGCCGAAAGGTCAACGGTAAACTCCGTGCCCTTCTCTCCCCATATCTCGATGTTTCCGCCAATGTTTTTGGCAGACGGAGAGGACTTGTATTTCACGAAAGTCTTGAGCGGAGCATCATCTGCCGACGAGAAAGTGCGGTCGATATGAAACTTGTCAGTCCGATGATTTCCGGCAGCCCCCACTATAAGGTGTCCCGCCTTCTGCATCCGGTCGGTCATGGTGTCGAATGTGGAAGAGCCGTCGTGCGGTCCCTCGTGGTTGCCGAGACTCAGGTTCACCACACACGGTTTGCCCACCTCGTCGGCATAGTCGAAGACATACTGCACGGCATTGCTGATATCTGCATTGGTGCACGAGGAGAGATCGAGAGCCACCAGAACGATGTCGCTCTCGGGAGCATTGCCCACATACGCCCCGTCTTTGTAGTCGTCGCTTCCGGCAGCGATGCCGGCCACGTGAGTGCCGTGAGAGTTGTCGCTCACGTCGCCCTGTGCCGCAAGTATCATCTCGGGAGTATTCAGTTCAATGCCATAGCCGTATTTCTCTGGAGCCGTGGCCCCTTCCACAGAACTTGCCTTCTGTTCCCACACCCGCTTTATGCGCAGTGTGCCGTCTGAGGGATTGCGAAAAGCACTGTGCAGATAATCGAATCCGGCATCCACTATGCCAACGACTACCCCTTTGCCGGTGTAAGCCTGCGGCAGGGATGTTCCGTTGTGCACATCATTCGTTCCCGCTTCCTGGCGTGCCACATCGAGCATAAGGCTTACGCCCGACGACAGTTGTATATACTTCACGCCCTGCTTGCCGGCAAGCCCCTTCAGTTCGTCCATTGTCAGTCTCACCGTAGCAGTGCAGCCTTGCTCTGTCAAGGGGTTGATGCCGAGAGCTTTCCATGAAGTAACAGTGGGGTCGATTGTGATATAGGCAGAAACTCTGCTGCCGACACCGGCATTTGCCTTTGCCTTGTTTAAGCCCCTACTGTTTGCATCAACCATTATTGCCGCCTTTGGCGACAAAACGCTCTGCGCCCACCCCGCAACGGGGGCGAACGACAGAGCGATTCCGAATATATAAATATATGATTTGCGCATGATGAATAATATTGTACGGAATATTATCTAACCATTAAGTTCAAGTTATCTAACAAGAATTTTCTTTGTTGTCTGCTTTCCGCCCGACACTGCCTTCACGACATAAATGCCCTTTGCAAGAGTAGAGTTGGCATCAATTTGCCTTCCGGCAAGCGTATAGACATAGAGTTTGTCGCACTTGCCGCTGACGTTCACCCTGCCATTGTTTACATAGATATCGGCATCCGACTTGGAGCCTTCCACGGTCTCGATGCCGCTGGTGCTGTCGAAAGCCGCCTGCTTGTATGATTCGCCGAGCTTTGCCTGAACACAGTTGAATACAACGTTCTTTGTCTTGTCCTCTGTGTCATACTCACCTACATATGCCACGAGATACATATTCTCCGGCACTGCAGCAATGTTCAGTTCACTTGGCTTAAACGTTTTATTGTTCGTTGCACTGCTATATACATACACCTGCTCGCCATCAACAGTCTGGAGCATGTCATCGGTATAGAACGACGAGTGAATGTTTTCAGGCAATGTGTATGAAGCCTCCTTTGTTGTGAATGCCGTGCCAGGGGTGAGCTCACTTAGCTCCCTGCCCCATGCGTTACCGGTCAGCGCACCGCGGAACACGGCATTGTGAATGTAGTTTGCACCGCCGCTGGCCTGATATCCGGCAATGCCGTCTTGCACGAGGAAGATGTTATACAGGATTTTGTCTGAAGGCAGTGTGGTGTGAGGCTTCACGCCGAGTTTGTATTTCAGTTCGCGCGTTTCCTTGTTGTACGATGTTTCGAGATTAAGCGAAACATATGGATTGTCCTGTGCTGCATGCTCTATAAGCTGAGCTGCTGTTGCCACGGAGACTTGGCTCACGGGAGTTATCGTCGATATAGAAGGGTCTACATTTCTGTTTGCCATTACAGCCGGTGCATAAGTGCTGTTTGGATTGTTGTAATAGAACAAGTAGGAAGCATCCTCCTGCATAGTGAAAACATCGGGATAGAATCCTGCATGGTGGCTCACTTCCACAATGCTGAGCCCAGATTTCTCTGCCAGTTCTATTGCAGAATTGATGTCGCGGTGACCTTGGGGACAGTTTGAGCAGTCTTGTCCGGTGAATCCCTCTACAAGGATAGAACGCTCCATATTCTTGGGATAGAAATACACATTGCCACGGATTTCGTTGTCGGAAACGTCGCTCTCGGCATCGGCCCCGTTCACGTTTACAATCTTCACGCTCACGTTTTTGCTGCCATCAGTATCAGAGTTCACGCCCGAGAGCTTGAAGCTGTAGCCGTCTTTTGGCTTTATTGTCACATCGTTGAAATGCTGTGTCGACTCCTTCCCGTCCACGTTGATGATAGCGTCGAAACTGTTTATCGTGGTAGTTCCGGCATTGATAAACCTTGCAGCAAAGTCATAGTTGTTTCCGGCAAGGAAATATCCGTCGAAGTATGTCTTGCCTACAATCGCGTCAGTATAGTCAAAATCGCCATCCACGTTCACCGAGATGCAGGCACTGCCGTATCCCAGTCCGTAGGTGTCCACCCACTCCCCGTCCTTATATGCAAAGTTGTATCCGTTGATGTCGTAAGAGCGGTCAGCCATCAGCATCTTGTATGTAGTTTCAATTTCTGCCGTATATCCTATATACAGGTTCTCCTCTTCACCGGTGATAGTATAAGGAGTAGGCAGATTGAATTTCATTTTTTTCAGCGAAGCACTGATTGCCACATCACCCTCTGCGATTGGAGTGCCACCAAGCGATGTGGTGATAAAGGCATGTATCTTGTTTCCTACGGTCCACTTCGAAGCCACTACAAACTCAGCAAAGTCTATGGTCTTTCCTTTCAGCATCTGCAGTTTCGCCTTGCTCAGCCGGATAGCCTGTCCCTGTGTAGTGGTGCTACCTATGCGAAATGAGTTTGCCTGTGAAAATGAATCCTTAGAGTATCCGATACTTGTAGCCTTTACGTTTCCTGCCAGCAACAGGAGGGCGGCTACGCTCAATATAGTTTTTCTCATGCTATATAATATTAATATTAATATGTGTTTATTTTTATACTTCAAGGCGTGTATACCAGCTACCAACAAGTTTCCATTTGATGTTGTAGCCCGTTATTACACTTGCAAAAGTACGGATTTACAACCAAATCAGCAACAAATATCCACATTTTTGTTAGAAAAAGTTTTTATTTAAAAAAATATATATACTTTTGCAAACAGTTAGACACAAACATTTAATTAACATAAAACGCAATTATTATGAGAAGAACTCTACTAAAATCAATCGCCGCATTAGCATTGGCGTTAGGTTCACCGGCTTGGCTGTGGGCTGATAATGTAGTGTATGGACTGTTGTCATCGTGGAATGGATCCTCCACGGCATCGTTCAACCTTGATGACGTGAATGTCACCTCGGCAACAGCAGTAACTTCCAGTTTCAGTCTTTCCTCCATATCCGGAGTGAAGTGTGGCGTATGTGCCGGCAACAAATATTATGCCTTTGTTGATTCGGAAAACCCGAACACCTATGAGCAGACAACAGCACTGGTTACCGTAAACTTCACCACGGGAGAAAAGGTTGTCGTAAACGACTTCTCTTACGAGTACGGCAAACTGGGCTGCAATATTTGCGGCTTGGCATACAACCCTCTCGACAAGCAACTCTACGGCATAGAGAATGAGTATGACGATAACGAAGGCTATATCACAAAGCTCTTCACCGTAAACCCTGAAAACGGAACAACCACTGAAGTAACAAGCTGGGCGGGACAGTATCAGTCTATCGTTTCAGACGGCAAGGGCGGCTTCTATCTGCTGAAAAACGAGCAGAGCGGCTGGAGCGACATTTATCCTAACCTCTACAAGGTGTCGGGCACATTCGGCGTGGGCAGCACTCCACTCGTGGCAAACACTACCGTGAATACCGGCTGGAACGCCAACTACAGCATGGTGGCATCTGAAGACGGCAAGAAAGTGTATGCCATCATCGGAAAAAAAGTGGTTACCTTCGACCTCGATGCAAAGACCGCTGAGCTGAAAGGCGAGACTGCCGACATCGTGGCTGGCGCAACATTCGGCAAGTCGTCTGAAAACGGCGTGCACAACGAGAAGCCTGCTTCGACTGCCTCTTCGCGCTTCCTGATTGAGCAGCGCTTCATGGGCAATTCAATGGGCGACATCCCTACGGATATGGTTTCAAGATACAAGCGCTTCTACTACAACACCGACGGAAAGAAGGTTGGCGAAGCAAACTTCGGCCGCAACTACGATGAAACAACGGGTGCACCGTCTGACGTGTTCAGCGCTACAGACATCACAAAGCCTACTTTCGACGAAAACGGCAACATCACCCGCAAGGACACTTACCAGTGGAAGCAGGGCGACTTTGAGGACTACGAATGGAAGATGACCAAGAACTCCGAGAAGTACAAGTATGACGAGAACGGAAGACTCGAGGCCGACACCATTGCCAACCTGATTCATGTTTACACATACACCGACGAGGGCTATCTCGAAACGGTTTCTACATACAGAAACAGCGCTACGCCTACACTGGAGCAGAAGGTGACCTACAGCCAGTTTGACGACAAAGGCAACCCTTACCACTACTCTTCTGAAGGCAAATACGACAGCTATAACTACGAAGGCGAGTGCTACTATGATGCCAACGGCAACAAGATTGAGGAGGGACGCTACAAATTTGTTCCGGATCCTGACTATCCTACGGATTACCTGACCGAGTATATCTATCACGAGATCTGGACTTACGACGACAACGGAATACTCGTAAGATACGAGAAGAACGACGTGGATGCCGAAGGCAAAGAAACTCCTAACCGCCTCACGGAGTATACTCCGGTGGATGGCAACAACAACCTCGTGAACGTAACCGACAAGAGCTATTTTGACGGACAATGGTATCAGGGCGACCAGCCTCAGCAGCTTGTCTACGGCGACTTCAGCGATATGAAGGAGATGACATACATGGAGATGAATGCCACACCGGATGCTGAAGAAGAGAACACCGTGGACCTGAACTTCACAGTGCCGAATCTGTCAATGACCCAGCCAAGCAGCTTCGTGATCTACCGCGACTGTCTGCCTATTGACACCTTGTCTATCAACGACGTGGAAGTGAGCGATAAGACAGGTATGTGCATCTATAAGGACAAGAGAGTGAAGAACGGCAACTACTCTTACTTCATTCAGCCGATATTCTCTGCATACAACGAGGGCGGCGACTTGCTCGACCTTGACGGATCGGATGATGCCACAGGCGAAGGCCAGACTGAATGGACAGGATACTACTCTACATTGCCTGCAAACATTGATGTTTACACTGAACTCCCGGCTGTGGCCGACCTCAAGTTTGCCGGCGGAGAGAAAAAGACCGAGGGCTCTTCGCTTGCCGACATGCGCACAAACTATTATGCCGACCTCTCATGGGCTAACCCTGTGAACGCTGCCGACTACGGATTCAAGAAGAACAGTGTGTGGTTCGTTGGTTCCGGCGTGTCTGAAACAAGCGTTGACGACGCTGCCGCAACAACGGCAAGAGTGATGCTGTATGACGAAGACGCTAACGTGTACGTGGTTACAAGCTACGACCTTGGATATGCAGTGTCTGACACTATCACCGTGAAACTGAAAGATATCGACGACCTCTCGGCTATCGACAACGCAACGGCAAACGGCACAAGCATCGCCTTCAGCAACAACACAATCACCCTGGGCAACAATGCAAACGTGGCTGTGTTCTCTGTCGGCGGACAGAAGGTTTCTGACCTGAACGACGTGAACACTGTTTCTCTCGACAACCTGCCTAAGGGCACATACGTTATCACTGTTGAGAAAGACGGCAAGGTTAGCGCATACAAATACAACGTGAAATAAAACCCTGAACGTTTTTCTATATTCAGAAAAATAATACCTACCACCGGTTGTGGCAAGATGGCGCAGTGTGCCACTTTGCCGCAATCGGTGATAAGCGTAAAAACAGGAGTACCAAATCGGGAAAACATTTTGGTACCCGGAGTGCAGCATAGGTATACTCCCGGTGTAACACTACTATAACATCGGTATACCGCTGCTGAAATCCCGACAGAAGTGTTTTTCCCTAATTCAGAAAAACAAAACAAAGAATATAAAATACAACAACTACAATGAGAAAGAGATTACTTTTTGCCTCGCTCCTTGCCAGTGCAGCAGCATGGGCACAAAGCTCGTCGGCTCCGTTCGTGATGAAGACTCCAAACGAGTATTACATCCTTTCGGCATCTGGCAACGGCAAATGGGCGTGTGGCGTATACCAGGACTACAACAACGAGCAATACGGATTCCGATGGAACCTTGAGAGCGGAGAAATCGAAACACTCAACTCTTCTATACACTCCATTGCATACTCCATATCCGACAACGGAACGGTTGTGGGCGAATTTGCCGACAACACATTCCGCTCCAACGGAGCTGCCACAACGATGGCAGGATATTGGAAAGACAGCAAGTGGCACCGTCTGGAGATGCCCACATCAACAGTGAGCCAGTCGGGAGCCGCAGCTATCTCGCCCGACGGACAATATATCACCGGCCACATCGAGGAAGACGGAAAATACATAGGCTACGTGTGGAAGAACGGCAAGATTGACCACGTTTTGCAAGACAAAAAAGGCGTGTCTATGCCATACACCATCTCGCCCGACGGAAAGCTGGCTGCCGGATGGGTGCAGGACAAAAACCGCACAAGCTGCATCTGGGATACTGAGGGCAAATACACATTACTCAACGAAGCAAGCCAAAGTCCGTGGAGCAGCGGCCGAAAGTTCAGCCACGATGGAAAGACGCTGCTCTATTTCGGCGGATGGAACGAAGACGGCAGTCTCAAAGCACTGTATGACATTGCGACCGGGGAGACAAAAAACATCATGCCAGCAAGTGCAAAAGGCAATTTCGACGTGTTCGACATAAGCGACGGAGCCTCTGTCGTGATGTGCGAGTCCGACGACAGGGGATACATCTATACCAACGGAACGGGAACCTATGCCGACGACTTCCTCACCTCTAAAGGCTTGGACCTCTCCACGATGCACATCTACAAGGACGAGAGCGTATCATATTATTATATCAACCGTGCGTCCACCGTTTCTGCCGACGGCAACGTGATGGGTTTCCAGTATTACAACGACGACAAAGACGAGAACGGCACATATTCCGTTTCTCTGCAGTCGATGGTCGTGAAGCTCAACCAGCCCACCACGGGCCTCTGTCCGGTTGCAGTGAAGGCTTCGCAGCTCTCAGGCAGCACCTCGGTGCTCGTTTCGTGGAAACCTAACGTGGCAGCACAGGGAATAAAGGGATACAACGTATATCGCGACGGCACCCAAATCAATTCTTCTCTCGTCAGCGACGAGTCGTTTGTGGATGCCAATGCAGCAATGGGTAACCACAACTATCAGGTAACTGCCGTGTACGACGGTTCTGCCGAATCGGCAAAGAGCGATCTGGCTGCCGCTACCGTATCGAAAGTGGAACTTGCCACCCCAGTGGATCTCTATGCACGTCAGCACGGCTACCGCTCGGCTTATCTCGACTGGAAGGCACCGTTCACAAACTTCGGTTCGCTGACATACTTCAACCTCAACGACATGGATCTTGAAACATTCGGTTTCAACGGCACAAACATAAGCATCGAGTCGGCTATCCTCTTCAACAAGACAAAGGTGAGCGCATACAGCGGACAGAAAATACAAGCTGTGGGCTTCTATCCAATGGAAGCTCAGGGCGGATGGAAAATCAACCTCTACACCCATGATGCTGAAGGAAAGCTGCAGCTCTTGTATTCGCAGCCTGTATCGCAGACCCTGACTTACGGACAGCGCAACGTGGTGAAACTCGACAATCCGGTAGATGTTCCGTCGGGCGACCTGCTCATCGCCACCGAAGTAGCCGTGACCACAGCCTCGCCTAACATCCTTGCCATGGACTACGGCAGAAGCGTGAACGGATATTCCGACCTGGTGCGCATAAAGGGCGAAAACGACTTCTATTCTATCGCCAGCGTATGGCAGACGGAGAACTTCCTCTACAACGTGTCGTGGGCTATCGACGCAACGGTGGCTCCTGAGAATACCGACATGACAAAAGACAATGTGGACCACTACAACATTTATCTCGACGGCAACTCCGTGGCTTCTTCTACAGACAACGACTATCTGTATGCCGACCTTGCCGACGGCGAGCACAATCTCGGCGTGAGCGCAGTTTATGCCGACGGCAGCGAATCGCCCGTGGCAACCTCAAGCGTGAACATCAAGGCCAACGACACACAGCTTGCTGCCGTAGACGACATCATCGTTGAGCCTAACGGCGAAACCGCCATCAATGCCACATGGCAGACTCCTACCGACCGCGACCGCGTGAAACTGCAATACAGCAAAGAAGAGGCTTCAAACCAGTCTGTTACGGCTCCTGCCGAAAACAACTACAACTTGATGGCTGGCGTGATATTCCCGTCGAAGACATTCCGCGGACGCGACGGCTACATCATCCGTTCGGCTCGCTTCTATCCCACTGCCGACGCCGTGTTCACAGTATATCTGTATAAGGACGGCGAATTGATAAGCCAGGCTGATGTGGACGAGGTGAAACTGAACCAGTGGAACGAAGTGAAACTGCCGGAGCCTGTAGCTATCAACTCCAAGTCGGAATACGAGGTAGTGGTAGACTGCTACGACGTTACGCCAAAGGGCTCTCCGCTGGCTGTGGACAACAACAACCCGGTGGACTCTTACTCTAACCTCTACTCGCTCGACGGAAACTCGTGGAACCCGCTCACATCGGTTCCTGTTTACGGCAACTGGCTCATCGGCATGAACATCGAGAGCAGCAAGGGTGTGGAACTGCCTGTAGACGGCTACGACGTGTCTATCGACGGCGAGAAGAAGAACTCTGCCAAGATCACCGAAAACTCGTTTGCCTACGACCTTGGCGTGAAAGACAACAAGGAGCACACTCTCCAGGTGGACGTTTACTACACTGTGAAGCCAGAGAGCGTGAAGGGCGACATCTTCCGTTTCACTCTCGGCGTTACGGGCATCAACCAGAATATTGTGGGCAAACTGCAACTGCTTCAGGGCGACAACGAACTTACCGTTTCGGGCAACAACGTTACTTCTGTAGAAATTGTTTCAGCTTCGGGTGCCGAGGTGGCATCGGCTGCCGGCAACACGGTATCGCTCAACGGCATGACTTCGGGCGTGTATGTGGTAAAGGCTGTGGTAGACGGCAAGAACGTTACTCGCAAGATTGTTATAAACTGAAGTTTCTGATTTAGTTCTTCCCCTCCCCCGCCTCCCCCTCCGGGGGCGGAGCAGTTACTCTTTCTACTAAAATCTTAAATGTTTACTGGTAAAATTAGTAATGATACAGATTTAGTAATGACAAATATGTAAATTTATGACACCTAAAGGTAACTGCTCCGCCCCCAGAGGGGGAGGCGGGGGAGGGGAAGATAAAGACCTGGAAAATTAAAATCTAAAAAGGCGGCTCTCTTCACAGAGAACCGCCTTTTCTATTCAATAGGTATTAGTTTCAAGGTAAAAAGATTGTATTCAGGATAACTGATGCAAATGTATAGCAATATTGCCGTACTTGCAACTATTTTTATATGTTTGATAACATGTTTTGGATATTTTCCAAATGTTTTACTTTACAAAGTGTAATATTCTTACATAACTTCCTGATTTATGGCTCCCCCCATCTTCAAATTGAATTATAAATTACTTTATTGTAGTTTCATACACCGTTTCCGGGTCCATTCCCTTTTTGAAGTCCATGTCGCGGTAGGCCTTGGGCACATCATCCATATCGAGCGAGATATCACGGTTTACGGGGCGGTCGGGATCGAGCAGCGAGTGGGAGAACAGCCAGTCGTAGGTTTTGCGCATATAGAAGAAGCGCGCCGGAGTGCCGTGGTTGCCACCCTTGAGCCATGTGAAGCGCAGGCGCGAGTCATTGCCAGACTTCTGCAAATCGCTCACCACCGACTTCGACATGCTTATTGGCACTGCCCTGTCTGCCGTGCCGTGGATAATCCACAGGGGCACCTTGCCGAGAGGCGTGCGGTCTTTTGCCGAGCAACCGCCACACATGGCGAGAGCCGCCGCCACCTTGTCGGGATAGGCAGCAGTGAAGTCGAGCGTGCCGTAGCCGCCGAGACTCATCCCGATGACATACACCCGGGTGGAGTCGCAGGCATAGTTGCGCTTGGTCCATTCCAGCACATCATTGATTTTCTTAGGGCTCCATGCTCCGCCCGGATTCTGCGGCACCACCACCAGGGCATCCACCTGACGCCCCATCACTATGGCATGGAGCGGTCCGTAGCGGCGCACGCGGTTCAGGTCTCTACCGCAAAGGCTCTGTCCGTGAAGAAAGATAATCACTGGCGTATCGTTGAGCGAATAGTAGTAGTCGGTCGGCGTGTACACCCAGAAGTTGTAGCCGCCCGGTATGGAATCCTTCACAGGGCGCAGAAAGTCATACTGTGCATCAGCCCTCACCACGGCAAGCATCAGCAGTATGAGGGCAAAAAGTTTTCTTTTCATATAGTTTCCTCCAAATTATGCTGCAATGTTCTATATATTATTACATTCCACATATATCATAACGTCTCATCTATATCATAACGTCTCATCTATGTCATAAGTTCTCATCTATATCATAATGCGAAAGAGAGTCGCCGGCGGAGTGTTCCATATGCTTTGAATGTCCGCGAATCTCCTCGCTCTCCTCACTATGGCGCACGGCAACAGTGTCCACATCTCCGGGCAGAGGTTCGCCGGGATGCTCCTCGCGCCAGTTCACCTCCTCGTCTTTCGGTCCGGGCTTCACGATTATCGGCATGCCCTTCTCCACAAATTTGGCAAGCTCAAGGATGTTCTCGTTTTTTATTCTCACGCATCCGTGGCTTCGCCTTCCTCCGATAGACCACGGGGCATCAGTTCCGTGAATTCCTATCGAACTATAGCCCGGCGTGATGATGCGCACAAAGCGCGGGCCGTATTGCCCAGGCTTTTCGCTGCGCTTGCCGTTCTCGTCGGTGTAGTGCCAGTCGGAGCTGTTGCGAGGGCTGGCGGCCCGAAAGAAACCCTCTGGCGTGCGGCAGTCGCCTTTGCTGCGCTTGTTGCCGAATCCCCTGCCACAGGCGCAGCGGTAGGAGCGTTTCAGTCTGCCATACTTGTCGTAGAGTTCCACCCGCATCTTTCCTTTGTCCACAATGATGAAATGCTTGAACTGGTTGTTGAGCAGTCGCTCGCAATATTCGAGCGAGTCTTGCGCCATGGCATAGAGTATGCCGTCGGCATAAGCCTGATGGTCAGCAGATTCGCCCATATACAGCATTGCGTCTTCGGGCGAAGCAAAATGCAGCTTCGGCGTCTCCACCGCCTCTGCCACTTCTTCAGCTTCCTCTTCGGCAAGTTCCGTGTCGTTAAGTATCTGCTCTCCCCCACTCTTCGGCGACGACGAGCATCCATATATGATGCATGCCAGCAACGCCATGGCGAGCGGCACTGCAATAAGTCTTTTAAACATAATTATGTGTCGATAAGATATAATCATTTTGCTAATATCATGCAAATTTAATAATAAAAAGAGAAACTTGGGTATATAGTATAAAAAAAACCGCAGTCGCTTCGCAGCGCCCACGGCTCAATATTCTAAATTTATGAAATAATTATTTATCGGTCACAGTATAGTTGTTCGTGTGGCTTTTATCTTTTACCGGTGTTCCGGATTTAATTGTTCTCCTCATCCTCAAGTTCGTCGGCATCAAGGTCCCACAGGCTGTCGGATGTGCCTGAATTGTGTTTCTTGGATTCAAACAGACTACTGTCTGTGATAGTAGAAGAATTGTCGAGCGATGTTGATGCTCCTGGCGATGCGGCAATCATCTGCTCCAGTTCAACTGCCATAACCCTTGTCTCTGGTTTGATATATCTTTTCATTTTCATTATCCTTTCCATTAAAAGTTTTTATTTCACGTATTTCTTTCCATTCACGATAACGATGCCCTTGTAGCCCTCGCCAACACGCTGGCCGGAGATGTTGTACATAGGAGCGAGAGCCTTCTCGGCTTCAGCGTTTGAGAACGTTTCCTCGATGCCTGTGGTGTTTCCGTCGAAGGCATAGAATGTCTTGGCGTTGCCAGCAGAAGAAAGTTTCAAGTAGCCTTTCTTTGCCGGAATCGTAACGCCGTTCTGCACGAGTTTGAAGCCCGAAACGCCGTTCAGTGTTGCAAAGCCATAATAAAGGTTGTCGGCTGCCGTAACTGAGCCGTCAGAAATCTGGAGGGCGGTGGTAACGGCGGTTGCGGTTTCTGTGGAAGGAATCATAGCATAAGAAGTAGAAGCTTCACCTTTTACGAGTACAGGAGTTCCTGCCTCTACTGTTTCACTTATCTCATTATAAGCAACTTTACCTTCTGCTTCATTCAATTCAATGGCGTATGCTGTCAGACCCACTGCGCTATAGTCTACTGCATCATCTGCTGCGTATGTAGCAAATGACGAAGCGGCTGTGGTTAGGGCTTTGTAATAAGTAACGGTAATTTTATATATTTTATTTGTGCCAGATGCAGTACAAGTAATACTGTTTGTATTTCCTGTCCAAATACTTGAATTTTTATCTTCATCTATAGATAAATTACCTTTATCTGCCTTCATAAGAGAAACATCATTCCCTTCGAACTGTATTTCTGCTATAATATAGTCTGAAGGTACAGATATTGTCATTTTAGCTTTATTGTATAATCTAAAGTCAATAACATCATCTGTTCCTAAAAACCAACGTGTATTACCTGTTGTTAATATATTCACAATACCATTTCCCCATTTTGTTGATGAATCAAATTTATTATTATATGAGTCATTATTCCTTGGCTTCAATCCTGACCCATAATCCAATTCACCGGAAGTAAAGTCGAATACACCATCTTCTACAGCTACAGGCTTCTTTACCTGTACAGTGTAAGAGACTGAAGAAGGAGCATAAGTATCATCTCCTGCATATTCAGCAGTAATAGTAGCTGTACCAGTCTTTGCGTTAAGTGTTACCTTTCCTGTATTATCAACTTCTGCCACACTTTTGTTTGATGAAGAATATGTAATTTCAGCTCCGTCAATTGATGGAGTAAGAGTTGCAGGAATAGTAAATTCTTTGTCGTCTGTTGTCTTTGTTATTGTCTTGCCGTCATACTCTTCACCAAATGACAAAGAGGTTGTGGTTTTGGAAGGATCGGTTGATGTTTTGTCGTAAACAATTGTGAAGGAATTGCAATATAATGATTTTTTTGTAGAAGTTACTACAATTGTAATATCACCGTCTAAGTCGTTATCAAAAGTGAATTCTTTTTCTTCTTGAGTTGTACTTACAACATCTTGTAAAGAATTATTAGTATATATAGATGTTTCTCCGACAGAAACACTTAAATTACCAGTTGTTGAAGAACCACTTTTCTTTATGTTTAATTTTAAACTTTTTAGTACACCCGGAAGTCCTTTTATAGTAAGAGTCATTTTATTACCAGCTGTTATTTGACTCTTATTATTATATGTGTTCTTGAAAGAAACTGTAATTCCTTCAATATTTTTAGATGCACTTACTGCCGTAGCAGAAGTTGGTGTGAAGACAATTTCATCCGCACAAATTACCCCCCCCCGCAAACACAATCATCACGAGAGCCATTAGAAATCGTAGATAATGTTTCATAATAAAATAAGTTTTTGTATGTTTATAAAAAAGTTAATGTATTCCGGATATTCTACAAATTTGTTGCAAATGTAGACAGACTTTCCGAAATAAGCAAGCAAAAGCGTGAATATATGTTGATTGTAATGAAAATGTTATGCTTTGTATTTCCTATACAAATCTGTTGGCCCCCAATGCCAAAGTTTTGTGTCTTCTTTTTCCAACTGCCTGTATGTGTCAGATAAATAGATTTGGAATATTGCATCGTCTATTTCTATATTTTTTTCTTTTGCCAGCATCTCTGCCATCCAACTCAACTTGGAAGGCAAGAACAAATACAGATTGTCTTGTGTTACTGTAAGATTCATTATTTTATCTCCTTTGCTTCGTCAAATGATAAATACTTTAGAGCCTCGCTCGTATGAAACAGATACTGGTCAACAAGCCTGTATGTCTTCAGTTCGTGAATTAATGACTGCTTGTCCAACACTCCACCTTCATACAATGCAAATGCCGCATATACTCTGTCGTTGGCAACAGGACCGTAAACCAAATCATAAGAGTGTGTAAAGCCCTGCTGGGTTCTGTTTGACATCACGAAATCTACCCATTCTTCAGACGGCTTTGCGAATATAAGTGAATTCAAATTCCTAATTGAACCAAAATCAAACTCATAGATATTGACATACCCGCACTCTGCATTTCTCTCCTTCATCCTCCGTTTTACCCATGCTTCGGCCTGTTGGAAAGACGTTGTCGTGTAAAAACCCGCCCCGTAATCCAAGGTTCTGTTCGTATTCTTTATTTCGGGTGAACTAACAATTTCCAGGCTACCATGATACAGTTTCATTCTCGTTCCCCCTTTCTCAGTTTTATAAAATCTCTGATGTCAGCCAAAATCCATTGCCAGCTTTGAGTGTGCAACACATCAAAATGTTCTTTCAAATATTCCAACACTCCATATTTTTTAAAGAGCATGGCAGTCTCTGCACCAGATATGCCAGACACATTCTTGTATTGCTCTATACAAAAAGACAGGAAATATGCAATATCTAAATTTCTCTTGTTCATTTTCCGTCAGCCGTTTTGGTTCAACTCCAACATCAAGTATATAAACATATACTGCAAATGTAGACAGACTTTCCGAAATAAGCAAGCAAAAGCGTGAATATGTGTTGATTGTAATGAAAATGTTGTTTGTGTTTATTCCCGAACCGCAATGTTTTATTAATTTTGCACTCCGTAATTCAATAGGTAAAAAAAATACAGGATAAAATGCCAAGCATACACGACATGACCGTGGGTTCGCCCACGCGCAACATTTTGAAATTTGCCATACCGCTCATTTGCGGCTACGTGCTCCAACAGATGTATCTCATCATCGATGCCGCCATAGTGGGGCGGTTTGTCAGCGTCGGCGCACTTGCCGCCGTGGGGGCGTCAACATCGGTGATGTTTCTCATCATGGGCTTCTGCAACGGGTGCTGTTCTGGCTTTGCCATCCCCGTGGCACAGGCATTCGGGGCAAGACAGCTCCCCACGATGCGCCATTACGTTGGCAATGCCCTGAGGCTCTCGATAGCGTTTGCCGCGGTGATTACCGTGGCAACGTGTCTGCTCTGCTCGCCAATCCTCAGGATGGTGAACACGCCGGCAGACATTTTCGGCGATGCCTACACGTATCTAATCCTTCAGTTTGCCGCCATCCCGTTCACCTTCGGCTACAATCTTCTGTCGGGGCTTATCCGCGCCCTTGGCAATTCAAAGCAGCCGTTCTACTTCCTAATCTTCTCGTCGATAGCCAACATCGTGCTCGACTTCTTTTTCATCATCGTGATGCGCATGGGAGTGGAGGGCGCCGCCGTTGCCACGCTCCTTGCACAGGCAATGTCGGCATGGCTGTGCTATACATATATAAAGAAGAAGATGCCGCTGCTTATACCCGCCGGCGAGGAGCGCCGCTACGACCGCCGCAAGGCGCTCACGCTCTTGAACAACGGCGTGCCCATGGGCTTGCAGTTTTCTATCACCGCCATCGGCAGCATCATGCTCCAGAGTGCCAACAATGCCCTGGGCACGGTGTATGTGGCTGCTTTCACCGCCTCGATGCGCGTGAAATACCTGTTCACCTGTGTGTTCGAGAATATCGGCGTTGCAATGGCAACGTATTGCGGACAGAACATCGGCGCCCAAAGGCTCGACCGCATCCGCCAGGGCATCTGGGCGGCAATAAAGATAATGCTCGTGTATTTTCTGTTCACCTTAGTCATTATCCAGCCCTTTGCAGAATACATGATGATGCTCTTTGTAGACAGCAGCGAGGCTGCCATCATCAGCAATGCCTCGATGTTCATGCGCATTGCATGCTATTTCTATCCTATGCTCGGACTGCTCGTAGTGTTGCGCTACAGCATCCAGGGACTGGGCTACAGCAACCTGTCGATGCTCTCCGGCGTGATGGAGATGCTGGCGCGCTGCGGCGTGAGCCTGTGGCTCGTGCCGGCACTGGGATTTCTTGGCGTGTGTTATGGCGACCCCGTGGCTTGGATTGCCGCCAACGTGTTTCTTGTTCCATGTATCATATGGCTCATGCGCCATTTGGCAGGCAAAATCAGCATAAGATGACTCGGTGCTGGAGTTTTCTTAAAAAATACAAAATATGGAGAATTGTATTTATATTATTGCGGTATGTTAGATAAAAGATGTACATTTGCAATGAAATTTTTATAAGATTAAAGTACTATTCAACAAGCGGGGATTTATCTTATTTTAAATTCTAAAAAACGATGTGAATCGTTGCTTGTTTTTATAACTTCTTATGTAATTAGCGACATAAAGTAAATAGTAGAGTCCGGTGTGCGTGAGCATCCCGGACTTCTGTTTTGATTATGGTACACTGATTTAAATTCCTTCCCCTCCACCGCCTCTCTATTCTTTGCAAACATAGAGACGGAAAATAATAATAATTTTTTTTGCGAAAAATGCCCTCACACCCTCACCAAATAGAGACAACTCACTGATGACCACATACATAGACGTGTGAGGGTAAGTGTGAGGGGTGTGAGGGTAAGTGTGGATGCAGTTTGCAGTACCAAAATCATAAAACAACTTGGTACTGAAAGTGCAGCACTGTGATACCGAACAGAAACCATAGCTTTGTTCACAACAAACCGTGCTTCCTTCCCACCAGCCGCCACATTGTTATGCTTATGCTCCTTCAATCACTGTCGCAAACATTATTCATCACACCTGCCCTCACACCCCTCACCATTACCCTCACCAATTCAAGCTATTGATATCCAATACGTTATACGCAAAGTGTGAGGGTGTGAGGGTAAAAAGGTGAAAAACATGAATTATTAAAAACAGATTTACTGTACAAACAAAAGATTTTTCGGAAATGTTTTGGAACAACCGAAAGTGTTTCTTATATTTGCATTGTCGTTGATATAAAGAAAACAGCGACAGGCACAAAAGCTACTATATGCAGCATCTATACTATGGGCTAAAACCGGTTGCATAGAAAAGCGACGGAAGGCTAACCAACGCAACATGTCACAACTAAATTGTTTCACATAAAAAAACTAAAAGTATGCTAGATTTGAAAAAACAAATTCTATTCTTCGTGTTAATCATCATGGGGTTTATGTCTGCTTTTGCCGAAGGCGACACGCCGCAAACGAAACAGACTGTGGTAACGCTCGACAAGGCGGGAACGCTTGCCGACAAAATAGGCGATGAACAAAAGTACAAGATTACCGACCTGAAGGTTATCGGAGAAATCAACGGCTCCGACGTTAGGCTGCTGCGCGACATGGCTGGGTGCGACTATTCGATGATGTATACCGACGGAAAACTCGCAAGGCTCGACCTCTCGGAAGCAAGGATTGTGGAAGGCGGCGACTACTATTTCGCAAGGTTTGATATGGCAATGGAGGAAATTCAATATACAAAGAACGATGAAATCGGTGATGAATTTTTCTTCTGCTGCAATGAACTGAAAAGCGTTATCCTGCCTTCTACGGCAAAGTCTATCGGCTTTTGCTCGTTTTCAGTTTGTAAAAAGCTGACAGACGTTACCATTCCGGAGGGCATTACGTCGATTGGCTCTTGCGCCTTTGAATTCGACGAAAGCCTGACGGAGATAAAATTGCCGTCGACGATTTCTGAAATCAAGACAAGGGCATTCTATAACTGCACGGGGTTAAAGAAAATAAACATACCGAACGGCGTAAAAGAGCTTGACTATTGCTGCTTTGCCGACTGCAGGGAGCTGGAGGATTTCACACTGCCACCATCCATTACTACTTTGGGAATGTATGTACTCTCCGGATGCACAAGTCTGAAGAGCATCACCATCCCGGAATCGGTTACCAACATAGAGAAACTGGCATTCTACGGTTGCACGGGGCTGGAGAGCGTATACGTGAAATGGGAAACTCCGCTCACCATCGAAGAGAAGGTTTTTACGGATATAGACAAGACCAAGTGTACGCTATATGTTCCCACAGGAACGCTCAGCGACTACAAGGCTACCGTATGGGGCACATGCTTTGACAAATTCGCCGAGTATACCCCCACGGGCATCAACAAGCCTTATGGCATGAACAGAGTTAAGGAACTGGCACGCTACTCTGCCGACGGCAAACGGCTAAAGACTCCGGCACGAGGGCTTAACATCGTGAGATACAGCGATGGAAGCGTGAAGAAAATAAACGTGGAGTAATCCTCGCCGACTAATGCTCATATCGAGCATACAACAGAAAAATCCAGTGCGACCTGATTAGCCGCACTGGATTTTTTTTCGATTCACAGCAAACCGGATTCTGATCCGCTATTTCTTTTTGTCCTTCCTCCATGCCGGAGTATACGGTTCTTTTCCTTGTGTCACCTCGTAGTCGAGTTCAGGCAGATCCATCTGCTCGTCATCACGATACGGCACGTTAAGCTCACGCCTGTATTTCTCCACAAGCACCGTTGCCATGCCCTGTGCCACGAGTCCTATCTGCTTTGCGGCAGCATAAGAGAGGTCGATAATGCGGCGTGCATGACTTGAACAGCGGTCGGTAACCTCCACCACCACACTCTTGCCGTTTTTCACATTAGTAACCTTCAGCAAAGTGCCGAGAGCATATTTTGCATGCGCACACGTAAGACTGTCCTTATGGTATTTGTCGCCGTTGCTCATCCGCCTGCCATGCAACCGGTTAGAATAATAGGAAGCCACCCCTCTCTGTTGAGCCAGAGAGGGACAGCCTCCTAATATGATCAATAAAATAAGTATTATGAAATTTTTTGTCATCATCAATTTTTATACGATACCCTGAGCCATCATGGCATTGGCAACCTTCATGAAGCCGGCGATATTGGCACCCTTCACGTAGTTGATATAGCCATCCTCAGTGCCGTATTTCACGCACTGGGCATAGATGTCGCTCATTATCTGGTGCAGACGCTGGTCTACCTCTGCCTCTGTCCAGCCCAGGTGGATGGCATTCTGTGTCATCTCCAAGCCTGAAGTAGCCACACCACCTGCATTTACAGCCTTGCCCGGAGCGAAGAGCTGCTTGGCAGCGATAAACTTGTCTACAGCCTCTGCCGTGCATCCCATGTTTGAAACCTCAGCAACACACAGCGTCTTGTTCTTCAAGAGCATATCAGCATCATTGCCGTTCAGCTCGTTCTGAGTAGCGCAAGGCAGAGCGATGTCAACCTTAACCTCCCATGGTTTCTTGCCAGGAACGAACGTAGCCTCAGGGAATTCCTCAGCGTATGGAGCGCAAACGTCGTTGCCGCTCGCACGAAGCTCCAGCATATAGTCTATCTTCTTGCCGCTGATTCCCTCTGGGTCATAGATATATCCGTCAGGACCAGAGATGGTAACGACCTTTGCACCGAGCTGTGTAGCCTTTGTTACGGCACCCCATGCAACATTACCGAAGCCGCTGACAGCCACAGTCTTGCCCTTGATGTCGATTCCGTGAGTCTCCAGCATCTGGTGAACAAAGTAGATAGCTCCGAAGCCTGTTGCCTCCGGACGAATCTTCGAACCGCCATACTCCAGACCTTTTCCTGTCAATACGCCGTTCCACTGATGGGTCAGCTTCTTGTACATACCGAAGAGATAGCCAATCTCACGACCGCCAACGCCGATGTCGCCAGCCGGCACATCCTCGTTAGGACCGATGTTGCGATAAAGTTCTGTCATGAAAGCCTGGCAGAAGCGCATCACTTCAGCATCGCTTCTTCCGCGGATAGAGAAGTCGGAACCGCCCTTTCCGCCGCCCATAGGCAGAGTGGTAAGTGCGTTCTTGAATGTCTGCTCGAAGCCCAAGAACTTCAGGATAGAGAGGTTTACTGACGGATGGAATCTCAATCCACCCTTATACGGACCGATGGCGCTGTTGAACTGCACGCGGTATCCGAGGTTTACATGCACCTCGCCCTTGTCGTCAACCCATGGCACACGGAATGTGATGATACGCTCCGGCTCCACGATGCGCTCGA
>CAKQDG010000032.1 GCA_934219025.1 uncultured Prevotella sp.
GTTCGAACTGAAAGTAGACAAGAGTGCAGACGAGGCCTTGGCTCAGATAGACGAAAAGGGCTATATGCTGCCTTATTATGCAGAGGGAAAACGCCTGGTGAAAGTGGGCATTAGCTTCGACAGCAAGCAGCGCACCATTGCCGATTGGAAGATAAAGGAAGAATAACAGTCAAAGTGTTCTAAACTTCTTCAAAAATCCATTTCCGACATACGTTGAAAAGTTAAAGAATGTATATACAATTTCTCCTTTCAGAGCAAAGCAATGCTTTTCGGGGAGAGAAGCAATGCTTTGCTCCCGGAAAAGCATTGCTTCTTTAAATCCGCCTGTTTTCGCTATAGAAAAATTAACAAATCGGGTAGTGGAAATTTAGAACACTTTTTTCATTCCGCAAAAGAGAAATCCCGTCAAAACTGACGGTCGAAATCCTCTTTCACGAACCATCCGTTGCTCTTTATGAATTCATAGCCTATGCGGCACCTTAGGCAATCCCTGTTGTCGCAATACATCTTTTTCAGTTGCACGATAGCCTGACTGTCGGCGGCAGAGGTTATTTCCAGTCCACATTCCTCCCACATCCTCACTATGCTGTTGTCTTCAGCCTTCAGCTCTTCCATGAAGCGGAGAGCGCGGTCGCACAATGCCTCGTTGTTCTTATATCTGCCATAGGCAAAGAGCATGGGGATAATGGTGTTGAGTATAACCACGCCCACCGACTGCTTTGAGAGCTGCTTGGCAGATTTGCGGCTCTCGCTGCCGAATGAAAAATGAGTCTCCCAGTAGGGCGTAACATGTGTGGCGAGCAGATGCCGTATTTCGTCGACATCCTTGCAGGCGATAATCTGGCTCAGTCCGGCTTGCCTACTGCAATAAAGATTTGCAAGTTGCGAAATTCTGATGTGCGGAAAGTTCTGCGGGCGCAGCCTGAGAAATTTCCAAAGCGTGTGGTCCATTGTCTGGAGATTGAACTTGCGTGAGAGATAAGCATATTCCCTGTTCATTTTCACGAAGTAGCTGTCGGTCTTGGCCACTTCGCGTTTTCGCTCCGCAACAGACAAGGGGTCGAGCAGTCCGGCCTGCCCAAGGAATATCGCTTCAATCTGAAAGATATCGTCCCTGTGGTGTGCGGCGCTCTGCAGCGAAAGGATGTTCGACCATTTTTCAAAGGCATCCCCGTTCACCCCAAAGCCGAAGTTTCTTGCCAGCGTGCCGAAATAGGCATCCTCCCAGGAGCCGTTGTGCTCCTTCACCCGTTTCATTATAGCCACGGTCTTCATCTCCAGCCGCTCGGCTTGCAGGGCGCTCATCCAGCTATGGATCGTGAGCTTGGAAAGTTTCGGCACGATACTGTGGCAAGGCGGAAACCTGTCCTCGTGCAGGAGCAGCCTGTAATTCTGTTTCACAGAGTCCGGCACATCCATCTGCATCTGCCTTACGGTATCCCCGCGACTCGTCCTTACCGCCGTGTCGCTCTCGCCCACAACGTGCAGAATCACGTTGTCGTAGGCCGGGTCATTGTCGTGCCCGTGCAGAAACCAGTCGGAGGCTTTAGAGTGGATCTCCACATTCCCCACCCACAGCATGCCGCCGATCTTGATTTTGGCATTGAAGAAGTCGGGGCCCGCATTGCTGTTGTGCAGCCCCGGGTCAATCACTTCCACGGTGTCTCCGCCCGTCGTCGTCATCTCGCGAAGCGGAAACATCCTGTGCTTCCATATATAGTGCAGAAGAATTTCCATAGTATTCAGTTTCTCGTAAAATGTCAGGTCTCTTTATATTACAGCCTTCGCTTTTCTTTTTGGAAAGAAAATCCAAAAGCTGTGCGAAGATACGAAAAAATGCAAATCACACATAATTATTTAATATTAAAAGTACCTCGGCACCAGTTTTTTTGCTTAAAAGAAATTTAAATGGGCGCAAAAAGAACTATTCTGAAAAATATGATGTATATTTGCAGCATTTAATGAAGAAATACAATGACTTATTCAATTGAAAAAGTAACTACATTGATAGGAGCGCACAGATACGGAGAGCATGCCGCCACAATCGGCTTCCTGCTTACCGACAGCCGCTCGTTGTGTTTCCCCGAGGAAACACTGTTCTTTGCTTTGAAGTCCGGACGCAACAACGGACATGACTTCATTCCCGACCTATATCGCCGAGGGGTAAGAAACTTCGTAGTAGACACCGTTCCGGCAGACCGCGAAACAAATTATCCGGATGCCAACTTCCTCAAGGTTATCAGTCCGCTCGAGGCTCTCCAGCGACTTGCCGAGCGCCATCGCGACGAATTCAATATTCCGATAGTGGGCATCACCGGAAGCAACGGCAAGACCATCGTGAAGGAATGGCTGTTCCAGCTACTTTCGCCCACGTTTGCCGTAACGCGCAGCCCTCGCAGCTACAATTCGCAGATAGGAGTGCCACTCTCGGTGTGGCTGCTCAGCGAGCAGTCGCAGGTGGGCGTGTTCGAGGCCGGAATAAGTCAGCCCGGCGAAATGCTCGCCCTTCGCGACATCATCCAGCCCACGGTGGGAGTGATAACGAATATCGGACTGGCACATCAGGAGAACTTCAAGACAATAAAAGAAAAAGTGCAGGAGAAGCTGAAGCTGTTCCACGACACAAGCGTGATAGTTTACCCTGAAGACAACGACGTAATCTCAGAATGTGTGGCCGAAGACGGATTCAAGGGCACTCATCTGGCATGGTCGGAGAAAAACGCCGATGCTCCGCTATATATAAAAGGTGTGGAAAAGGGAGAAGACAAGACAACCATAACATATGTTTACAACAAGGGCGAGGAACACACCTATTCACTGCCGTTTATCGACGAGGCATCGGTGGAAAACTCCATAACCTGTCTTGCCGTGTGCCTTACGCTTGGCGTCGAGGCAGCACAGATTGCCAAAGGTATGGCTGCTCTCGAACCCGTTGCCATGCGCCTGGACGTGAAACAGGGACAGCACGGATGCACACTCATAAACGACTCGTATAACTCTGACATCAATTCGCTCGACATCGCACTCGACTTTATCAGTCGCCGGCCTGACCACAAGGGGCGCCGCCGCACACTCATACTGAGCGATATCCTGCAGAGCGGACTGAAGAAAGACCAGCTATACAAAGAGGTTTCAGAACTCTGCGTGAAGCGCGGAGTGGAGAAATTTATCGGTGTGGGCAGCGATCTGATGGCAGAGGCCGACACTATACAGATTAAGGAAAAATATTTCTTCCCGGACACGGCGTCGTTTGTAAAGAGCGACACTTTCAAGACTTTGCACGATGAAGTTATCTTGATAAAAGGCGCACGCACGTTCGGCTTTGAGAATATCAGCGAACTGCTCGAACAGAAGGTGCACGAAACAATTCTCGAGGTGAATTTGCGCGCACTTGTAGACAATCTGAACTACTACCGCTCGTTTATGAAACCCGAAACAAAACTTGTGGCAATGGTAAAGGCTAATGCCTACGGCGCAGGAGCCGTGGAAGTGGCAAAAACATTGCAGGACCACCGCATCAACTATCTTGCCGTGGCTGTTGCCGACGAGGGAGTTACGCTGCGCAAAAACGGCATAACAAGCAACATCATGATTATGAACCCGGAGATGACGGCGTTCAAGACAATGTTCGACTACGACCTCGAACCCGAGGTGTACAGCTTCCGCTTGCTCGACGCCCTTGTCAAGGCTGCACGGCGTGAGGGAATAACCAACTATCCGGTGCATATCAAACTCGACACCGGCATGCACCGCCTCGGCTTCAACCCCAAGACGGATATGGAGGAGCTGATAAATCGGCTGAAGAACCAGAATGCCATCATTCCGCGCTCGGTGTTCTCGCACTTCGTGGGATCAGACAGCGACGACTTCGACAACTTCTCAAAGATGCAGTTTGAACTCTTCGACGAGGCGAGCCGCAAGCTACAGGCCGCCTTCCCGCACAAAATTCTGCGCCATATCGACAACTCTGCCGGAATAGAGCACTTCCCCGAGAGGCAGCTCGACATGTGTCGCCTCGGTCTGGGTCTCTATGGTATCGACAGTCGCGACAACCATATTATAAATAATGTAAGCACTCTGAAAACTACAATCCTGCAACTTCGCGATGTGCCGAAAGAGGAAACCGTGGGCTATAGCCGCAAGGGACATCTCACGCGCGACAGCCGCATCGCCGCCATTCCTATAGGATATGCCGACGGACTGAACCGCCACCTCGGACGCGGCAACTGCTACTGCCTCGTGAACGGGCAAAAGGCTCCCTACGTGGGCAATATCTGCATGGATGTGGCAATGATAGACGTTACGGGCATCCCTTGCAAGGAAGGCGACAGCGTGGAAATCTTTGGCGACCATCTGCCCGTGACCGTACTTTCGGATGTGCTCGACACCATTCCTTACGAAGTGCTGACCAGTGTGAGCGACCGCGTGAAACGCGTGTATTATCAAGACTAAAAAACTTATAAACTATACGTTTTTGAAGAGAGAAAGTGCAAGGATAATGCTTTTTTGATTATAAAATACACTTGATGTGTACGGATTATGAAAAAAAACATTATCTTTGCAACTTAGATATAAAACATTATTAACAATTAAAAATAGAAAATGGCTTCTATACAAACTACTAAAATGTCCAACTTCCGTTGGGTAATCTGTGCGTTGCTGTTTTTGGCAACAACGGTGAACTATATGGACCGTCAGGTTCTGTCATTGACTTGGAAAGACTTTATCGCTCCGGAATTCCACTGGACCGATGACGATTACGGTACGATAACCGGTTGGTTCTCAATCTTCTATGCTGTGTGCAACCTCTTTGCAGGTAAGTTCGTAGACTGGATGGGAACAAAGAAAGGTTATCTTATTGCAATCTTCGTGTGGTCTACAGGTGCCGTGCTACACGCTCTCTGTGGCGAAGCAGCAATGCTCATCGAGGGCTACGACTCAATCGAGGCTCTGCGACTGGTGAAAGCTGGTTCCGACGCTGCCGTGGCAATCGCCACCGTAAGCGTATGGCTCTTCCTTTCTTGTCGCTTGGTGCTTGCAGCAGGTGAGGCTGGAAACTTCCCGGCTGCCGTTAAGGTTACGGCTGAGTATTTCCCGAAGAAAGACCGCGCCTTCGCTACATCAATCTTCAATAGCGGTGCATCTGTAGGAGCACTTGCCGCTCCGGCAACAATTCCATTGCTCGCAAAGGCATGGGGATGGGAGATGGCATTCGTCATAATCGGTGTGCTCGGCTACATCTGGATGGCTCTCTGGGTATGGCTCTACGACAAACCACGCAAGAGCAAGTTCACAAACAAGGCTGAACTTACATATATCGAGCAGGATGAAGAAGAGGAAGAGGTTAAGAAGACTGAAGCTCCAGCTGCAGAAGAGGAGAAGACTATCGGCTTCTTGAAATGCTTCACTTTCCCGCAGACTTGGTCGTTCATCGTGGGCAAGTTCATGACCGACGGCGTTTGGTGGTTCTTCCTGTTCTGGGCTCCGGCATACTTCTCTGATGTATACGGCTACAAGTCAAGTAGCCTTATGGGTATGACTCTCATCTTCACTCTGTATGCCATCGTAACAGTGTTGAGTATCGGTGGCGGTTATCTGCCAACATACTTCGTAGACAAGAAGGGCATGAACCCATATATCGGCCGTATGCGCGCCATGTTGATATTCGCTTGCTTCCCGTTGCTCGGACTCGTTGCACAGCCTATGGGCGAAATCAGCGTATGGTGGGTGGCTATCATCATCGGCTTGCTCGGCGCAGGACACCAGGCTTGGTCGGCTAACCTCTATTCTACAATCGGCGACATGTTCCCGAAATCAACTATTGCCACAATCACAGGTATCGGTGCAATGGCTGGAGGTATCGGTTCATTCCTTATCAACAAGGGTTCTGGTATGCTCTTCACATATGCCGAGAATGCTGACAAATTCAGCTTTATGGGCTTCGACGGAAAGAAGGGAGGATATATGATTGTGTTCTGCATCTGTGCCGTGGCTTACCTCATCGGCTGGATTATCATGAAGATTCTTGTTCCGAAATACAAACCTATCGTAGTAGACTAATCCAATGATAAGGATTTAGATAAAATTAAATCGGGCTAACCAGTTCAATGAGTGGTTAGCCCGATTTGTTTTTTCTTTTAGCCAAAGCTGTTGTTCATCAAAAAGAACAATCCCAGTTTTTCTATACAAGAGATGTAAGAATGCATGCAAATATTATGCACACGGCAATGGCAGAAAGTAACACGAAAAGCAGTTTTGAAATGATTTTCCGTTTCCTTTGTGCCGACATACTGTTTCGCTTGAACATCTCTGCTTGGTCCAGATGGGTAGAGTGATGACTGTTGTGCACCTTATTACTGTGCAGAATGTCATTTCCGCAATTTCTTAGCTTCATTTCTATTAAGTTATTTTTTTTCTTTTATCTCGTTGTTGTTGGTTAGTGCTATCTCGGATTTAAAGTATTATAGACTGTTCACCCAATTTTTACATATAAAGGTATTAATAAAAAAATAAAAAGGACTATGAAATGAATTATTTAACTATTTTTTATTAGTCGACTTTGTTTCTTGAATATATATGTCTTGGGAGTTCTTGGTTTCCTTCTGCCATTCGGATTATTAAAATTAAGACCGGATAATAATATATTTTCATTTCTCTCGCTATTTCGGTTTTTTTGCATTATCTTTGCAGCAACATAATTCTAATCAAATTAAAGTAGGCTAATCTACCTTATTAATATAATAAATGGAACAAAAAAACATATACACTTTTGATGAGGCGTTTCACGCTTCAAAGGAATACTTTGGCGGTGATGAACTTGCCGCAAGGGTGTGGGCAAACAAATATGCACTGAAGGACAGCTTCGGACACATATTTGAAAAAACACCGGCAGACATGCATCGACGGATAGCAAGGGAAATTGTGAGAATTGAAAACAAATACCAGAATCCGCTACAGGAAGAGGAGGTGTTCTCATTGCTCGACCACTTCAAATATATTGTCCCGGCAGGAAGTCCGATGACAGGTATTGGCAACCATTATCAGGTAGCATCGCTATCAAACTGCTTCGTTATCGGACTCGATGGCGATGCCGACTCTTATGGTGCCGTAATGCTTATGGACGAGGAGCAGGTTCAGCTGATGAAGCGTCGCGGTGGAGTGGGGCACGACCTCTCGCAGCTCCGTCCTAAAGGTTCGCCAGTGAACAATTCGGCTCTGACATCAACGGGTGTCGTACCGTTTATGGAGCGTTACAGCAATTCCACACGTGAGGTGGCACAAGACGGGCGCCGCGGAGCTTTGATGCTCTCTATCAGTATTAAACATCCTGACAGTGAGGCTTTTATTGATGCCAAAATGCAGGAGGGAAAGATCACGGGTGCCAATGTTTCCGTGAAACTTGACGATGAGTTTATGCAAGACGCTATCGATGGTATGGAATATACACAGAAATTCCCAATCGACAGCAGCAATCCGCAGATAGAACAGAAGGTTGACGCAAAGCGGATATGGGAAAAAATCGTGCACAACGCATGGAAAAGCGCCGAACCGGGTGTACTTTTCTGGGATACCATCATTCGTGAAAGCATTCCTGACTGCTATGCTGACCTCGGGTTCCGCACGGTTTCGACAAATCCGTGCGGAGAGATTCCGCTTTGTCCTTACGACTCATGTCGTCTGCTTTCGGTAAACCTCTATTCCTATGTCGTTAATCCGTTCACCCCTGAGGCTTATTTCGACTTCGACCTGTTCGAAAAACACGTGCGTATCGCCCAGCGCATAATGGACGATATCGTGGATATGGAGCTGGAAAAAATCGACCAGATAATAGCAAAGGTGAAGAGCGACCCACAGGCTGACGACGTGAAGCACACGGAACTGAACCTTTGGGAGAAAATTAAATACAAAAGCGGACTTGGAAGGCGCACTGGAGTTGGTATTACAGCAGAAGGCGATATGATTGCCGCAATGAACCTGAGATACGGCACACAGGAGGCTACAGACTTCTCGGTGCTCGTTCATAAGACTCTTGCTCTGGCTGCCTACCGCTCATCGGTGGAAATGGCAAAAGAGCGTGGAGCATTCAAGGTGTTTGATGCCGAAAGGGAGAAAAATAATCCGTTTATCAACCGTATCAAAGAGGCTGATCCGCAGTTGTATGAAGATATGGTGAAGTATGGCAGAAGAAACATAGCATGTCTTACCATTGCACCAACAGGAACGACAAGCTTGATGACACAGACCACAAGCGGCATCGAACCTGTGTTTATGCCTGTTTACAAGCGTCGTCGCAAGGTTAATCCTAATGACAGCGATGTGCATGTAGACTTCGTTGATGAGTCGGGCGACTCGTTCGAGGAATTCATCGTCTTCCATCACAAGTTCCTTACATGGATGAAAATCAACGGCTACGACACAGAGAAGAGATACACACAAGAGGAACTCGACGAACTCGTGGCAAAATCGCCATACTACAAGGCAACGGCAAACGATGTGGATTGGCTCATGAAGGTGCGCATGCAGGGCGCTATACAGAAATGGGTGGACCACAGCATCAGCGTGACAATCAACTTGCCGAACAATGTGGACGAACAACTCGTAAACAAACTTTATGTCGAGGCTTGGAAGTCAGGCTGCAAAGGATGCACCGTTTACCGCGACGGTTCACGCTCGGGCGTAATGATTGCCGTGGAGAAAAAAGACAAGAAAAAAACTGAGCAGGAGCACAAACATGTGTGCGAACCGCCACAAGTGACAGAGGTACGTCCGAAAGAACTTGAATGCGACGTGGTGAGGTTTCAGAACAACAAAGAAAAGTGGGTGGCTTTTGTCGGTCTGCTCGACGGATATCCTTATGAGATATTCACCGGACTGCAAGACGACGAGGAGGGCATCTCACTGCCAAAGACTATCACCAAGGGCAAGATTATAAAGAAGCTCGACGAGAACGGAAAAAAACGTTATGACTTCCAGTTTGAAAACAAACGTGGCTACAAGACAACGGTGGAGGGGCTCTCGGAGAAGTTTAACCCGGAATATTGGAATTATGCAAAGCTCATTTCCGGAGTATTGCGCTATCGCATGCCACTTGCTAATGTCATAAAGCTTGTCGGATCGCTGCAGATGAACAGTCAGAGTATCAATACTTGGAAAATCGGAGTGGAGCGTGCGCTGAAAAAGTATATCGCCGACGGAACCGAGGCAAAAGGACAGAAATGCCCTGTATGCGGACAGGAATCCCTGGTATATCAGGAGGGATGCCTTATCTGCAAGAACTGTGGAGCTTCGCGTTGTGGATAGAAAATTACAGCGATAAAGTCAGAAATACAATGGGAAATTCAATAGCTTACAGAGAGAAATTCGGTAGTTTACCGAGAGAATTTCAGTAGCTTACCGAGAGAAATTCAGTAGGTTACAGAGATAAAATTAGTAGCTTGCCGAGAAAATTTCAGAGAATTTAAGCGAGAAAAGTCTCACTGTTGAATTTTAAAGAATTTTAGATTTAATATAGTTACGGGCGAAAGCCGGTCGAGTTAGCGAATGTAAGTTCTGTTGGGAAACAAAGCTTATGTCCGCTAACTGATTTTTAAAACATGGCATTCAATGAAACTGTTAAGCGGAGAAATTTTTATAGACAATATGCGCTTTCACGCATGCCACGGCGTAATGCCGCAGGAGCAAGCCACAGGAGGCGATTTTACAGTGAGTGTAAAGGCGTGCTATCCATTGGCACAGGCTGTGGAAACAGACAATGTGGAATACACGTTGAATTACGCTCAAGTATATGAAATTGTGAAAAAGGAAATGGCAGCTCCTTCAAAACTTATCGAGCATGTGGCTGGGAGAATAGGAAAAAATCTGTTTGAGAAAATGCCGGAAATCCAGGAACTCACGGTAAAAGTGGTGAAAAATAATCCGCCTATGGGTGCCGATTCTGATGGCGCAGGTGTTCAGTTGCACTGGATAAACAACCAAAATGACCTGTAAATGGACACAAAATCCCCAAAATGTTATGACAAAACGAAACTTATACTTAATTTTGCAAACGTGATAAAGAAAAAAAACACTATATCAAGGGCATCGGCTTTTGTCGTAATGCTGATAATGCTGGTTGTGACAAACGTCGCTGCCAAAAATTTCACACTTGTTATCGATGCCGGGCACGGCGGACATGATGCCGGAGCAAGAGGTAGCTTCTCAAACGAAAAAGACATAAACTTGAGAACTGCACTCGCTTTCGGACGATACGTAGAAAAAAACTGTCCGGACGTGAATGTTATATACACACGCAAAACAGACGTCTTCGTGCCGTTGCACAAACGCGCGGATATAGCAAACAAAAGCAAAGCAGACGTGTTTATATCAATACACACCAATGCTCTGCCGGCTGGAAGAATCGCCAGAGGACTGGAGACATATACCATGGGAATGAGGCGCTCTAACGAAAAGCTCAGTGCCGCACAGCGCGAAAATGCCGTTATAACATACGAGAGCGACTACAAGCAGCGCTATGAGGGATACGACCCTAATTCGCCGGAAAGTGCCATAATGTTCGAGTTCATACACGACAAAAATATGGCAAAGAGTGTGGAGCTCGCAAGGCTGGTGCAGAAAAATGTTTGTTCCGTGGCTTCACGACCAGACAAGGGCGTGAAACAGGATGTTTTCCTCGTGTTGCGCGAAACATCAATGCCGGCTTGCTTGATAGAGCTGGGTTTTATCACGACTCCCGACGAAGAAAGGTTGCTCAACGACGAGGCGAGCGTGGACAACATAGCCAGAGGTATATACAATGCCTTTGCGAAATACAAAAACGACAACTCAACGGGCTTCACCGTGCCCTACGAGGCAACAAACAGTACGCAGCCGCAAATACCAACTATTGTTCCTAAAGAATACAGGAAGGCGGAGGATACGGCACCACGTGCACAGAAGCGTACGAGAACTGCGGAAATCCGGAAGCAGAATGTGGATGAAAAGAAAAAAGCGGATGACGAAGAAAATTCTGTAAATTCCGGCAAAGGCAAAACAACAGCAAAAGAAGAAAATGCCGGGAGAACAGAAAACATTCCGGCAAGAAGTAAAGAAACTGTTGCAGACAATATCATTTTTAAAGTTCAGATACTGGCAAGCAACACTTCGTTGCAAGCAAACAGTCCAAGATTCAAAGGACACAGCGGCGTGGAATCATACAAAGAAGGCGGAATGATAAAATATACAATAGGCGCATCTGCCGATTATTATGAAATAAACCGCTTGAGGCAAAAACTCTCCGAAGACTTTCAGGGTTGTTTTGTCGTTGCATTCAAAAACGGCGAAAAGATGAATATCAATGAAGCGATAAGAGAATTTAAACGGAAAAAATAAAAACAGCAACAATATGAAGTATTTTACCAAAGAAGTAAAAATAGCCATAGTAGCAATAGTAGGTCTTGTTGTGCTCTTCCTCGGCATGAACTTTCTGAAAGGGCTCGACCTGTTCTCGTCAGACAGCCGCTACTACATTTCGTTCAAGGACATAAGCGGACTCTCGTCCTCGTGCCCCATATATGCCGACGGATACAAAGTTGGTGTGGTTAGAAGCATTAACTATGATTACGGACAGACAAAGGATATTGTTGTCGAGGCAGACATAAACAAAGATATGCGCATACCAAAAGGAAGCAGCGCGGAGATAGTAAGCGACCTGATGGGCAACGTAAAGGTAAATCTTCTCCTTGCCAACAATATGCGCGAACGTATAAATCCAGGTGAGACAATAGTCGGAGGCATCAACGACGGAGCAATGGGACAAGTGAAAGACCTTATTCCTGTTGTTGAGAAAATGTTGCCGAAACTTGATTCCATTCTTGCCAACGTAAATGCCCTGCTTGCAGATCCGGCATTGAGCAATTCCTTGCACAACGTTGAAACAATTACCGGCAACCTCACAACTTCGTCAAGAGAACTCAATACTCTGTTGTCTTCTCTCAACAGCAGTGTGCCTGGCCTTGTGAACAAGGCAGGGCGCGTGATGGACAATGCACAGGTGCTCACCGGAAAACTGAGCAATGTTGATGTGCAGGGAACAATGGACAAAGTTAATGCCACACTCGACAATGTGCAGGCTTTTACAGACCAGCTCAACAACAATCAGGGAAGTCTTGGACTGCTTATGAGGGATCCCAACCTCTATTACAATCTGAATTCGACAGTGAAACATGCCGATTCGCTTATGATCGACCTCAAGTCGCATCCTAAACGCTATGTTCACTTCTCTGTATTTGGGAGAAAAGACAAATAAGCACAAAAGAATAAAATTAGACATGACAAATAATACAATTTTGTAAAGTGCAATAATAAAGCACTTTACAAAATTGTTTCAAAATACCCCCAAACACATTTGTCTATTCCAATTATTTTTGCGAAATTTGCACACACTTTTCGGAAAAGACATAAAAACATACAGTTTTGAAAAGTTGAAAAACCAAAGTTCCGATATAGTCAAAAGACAATAATCTGGTTAAGGTCGAAAGACTAAACTATTTATTCTAATAATTATGGCCGACAATCCCAATGCGCTCTGGGACAAAACCCTTTTGCTCATAAAGCAAAATGTGTCAGAGCAGCAGTACAATACATGGTTCAAGCCCATCATTTTCGAGTCGTTCAATGTAGACTCGAGAATCTTGGTGGTTCAAGTGCCCAGTCCATTCTATGCTGAGTATTTGGAGGAAAACTATATAGACCTGTTGGCTAATGTGTTGGTAAGAAATTTCGGACAGGGAATAAAGCTTAACTATAGAGTCTTGACCGACAAGCAGAACAATATCTCGCAGGTTGTAACTTCTGATCCGCCTGCAAATATTGCCGACAAAAAGCCGAAGCCCACAGGCAACAACCAGTCGCCGACGGCTCTTGATGCGGCGCGTCCACAGCAAATAAGCTCACAGCTCAATCCGCACCACACCTTTGCAAACTATATTGAAGGAATAAGCAACAAACTGCCGCGCTCTGTGGGACAGTCGATAGCAGAACATCCTAACACCACACAGTTTAATCCGATGTTTATCTATGGACCGTCGGGTTGTGGCAAAACCCATTTGATAAATGCCATCGGCGTAAGGACAAAACAGCTCTATCCTTTAAAGAGAGTGCTATATATCAGCGCGCGTCTGTTTCAGGTGCAATACACCAATGCCGTGCGCAACAACAATGTGAACGACTTTATCAGTTTCTACCAGACTATCGACATGCTCATTGTGGATGACATTCAGGAATGGGCATCGGCAACGAAGACACAGGAAACATTCTTCCATATATTCAACCACCTGTTTATGAACGGAAAGAGGATAATACTTGCCTCCGACCGTCCGCCGGTAGATTTGCAAGGAATGAGCGACCGCCTGCTCACTCGTTTCAGTTGCGGACTGATAGCCGAACTTGAGAAGCCAAACGTGGAATTGTGTATGGATATCCTGCATAGCAAGATAAAACGCGACGGCTTGTCGATACCTGAAAACGTGATACGTTTCATTGCCGAGACCGCAAACGGAAGTGTGAGAGACCTTGAAGGAGTGATAAACTCTCTGCTGGCATACTCTGTGGTTTACAACAGCAATATCGACATGAGGCTTGCCGAGCGAGTTATAAAGCGCGCCGTGAAAATTGACGACAATCCGCTTACGCTCGACGACATACTTGATACCGTGTGCAACCACTTCAGTGTTACTGTTGCATCAGTTTCGGGAAGAAGCAGGAAGAAGGAATATGTAGAGGCTCGTCAGATTTCCATGTACCTCGCACAAAAATACACCAAGATGCCAGCCTCGCGAATTGGAAAGCTCATGGGAGGAAGAGACCATTCCACAGTGATACACAGTATTTCGAAAGTTCAAAAGCAATTGACGGTAAACAAACTGTTGCTTGAAGAAGTTACAAGTATTGAAAATTCATTCAAGTTGAAGCGTTGATTATTTTTCAACTTGACCGTACGTAATATACGGAAGGCAATCATAAATAAGGAGAAAAGGGAGAATGTCTGATGGCATCCTCCCTTTTTATTATTTCTGAAATCCAATAAAAATCAGCATCAAAGAAGCACTTTGCATCTCCCGTTTTCTTTCGCTCCCGGAATTTTTTTCTCCTGTCAAAAAAACAATTCATGCGATTTTTAAAACAATCCGTTTGCTCTTAGTACAATTTTTTTTGCTCAAACTACAAAATGTACTTCAGACTGCCGGAAACACTTTCGTTGTGATGAAAATCTTTGTATCTTTGCCATTAGAAAATATAGGATTAAAACCATATTATTAAAATAAAAATAGTTAGTATTATAAATCCATAAACCATGCGAATATTTTAAAACCATGCTTTCATTCGAAAATAAAAAAGTAAAAACGTTGCGTTGTATTGCAACCTGATAATCGCCATGAAAAACACTGATTTGATTTATGTGTGATAAAGGTTCGCCCCTGCATATGTCTCAGTCGTGAGCTATATGCAGGGGAGTGCTTTTGTAATATTCTTTATTTCTTTGGCTCAACATGCAAGTTGATGTGAGTGTGCTCCCCGAAATGTTTTCTGAGTTTCCTTTCAACCTCTGTTGCATGGCGGTGACACTCGCTTAAAGACATCTCGCCAGGCATACGTATGTGCATCTCCATGGCAATGTTGCTGCCGATGTGCCGCGTGCATAGATTGTGCACGTCGCTAACTTCAGATTCGCTTTCGGCTATTTCCACAATCTTTCTTTCTATTTCTGCCGGCAAACTTTTTTCGAGCAGGTCGCCAGATGCCGTGCGCACAAGCGATAGAGCTGTGCGCACGATGAATATGCTCACTACAACAGCCGCGATTGGGTCGAGCACAGCCCATTTGCTGCCGAGCAATATTGCTCCGCCAATACCAACGGCGGTGCCTATAGACGAAAGGGCATCGCTGCGGTGATGCCATGCGTTGGCAATTACGGCTTGAGAGTTTACGTCTTTCCCCACTTTTTCCGTGAAACGGAAAGTCCATTCCTTCAGCCCTATACTCACCAATGCTGCAACAAAAGCCACCATGCCAGGTTGTTCCAGTTGTGTGCCGTTAATGAAATCCCATATCTTGTGGCCCCCGTTGTATAGAATATAAAATCCCACGCATAGCAATGCAATGCCGATAATAGAAGTGGCGAGCGTTTCATATTTGCCGTGGCCGTAGTCATGGTCTTCGTCCTCCGGCTTGGAACTTATCTTTACGAATACCACAACCACCAAGTCGGTTAGGAAATCCGACAATGAGTGTATGGCATCAGCAATCATCGCCGCCGATCCGCCCACGATTCCTGCCACGAACTTAAAAACGAACAGAACCACATTTACAATGCTTCCCATCAGAGTAACGCGATAGATTTTCTTTTCTCTCTCAGTTGTCTTCATACCTAAAAATGATTAGTAAAACGGGTGCAAAGATAATTATTAATACTGATATGTAGGTAGTAAATATGAGAAAAAGGTGAAATAATGTAAAAAGTAAAGGAAAATTTGTTTGCAGCGTGAAAAAGCAATAACTTTGCAGAAGCACAATTTAAATAATAACATTATGACACGTTCGGCGATTGCGTGTGCATTTTTCTTTCTTTCTTTTCATGCAAGCGCCCAAACTTATCTGAGCTGTGATTTCGAAAAAGGAATCCCGGCAGACTTCACATTGAGAGATTACGACCAGAATGAACCCTCGGCTTCTATGAAGAAACTTGGCTTCAGCGTCGGTACACCATGGATTCAGGTGGCAACAAACAAGGCCGCCACAGAGCATGCTGCATGCAGCACCTCGTGGTATGCCCAGGCAGGAACATCCGATGACTGGATGATTACGCCCGCCGTTACCATCTCCGGTTCCAATCCGATACTCACATGGCGGGCTATGGCGGCAGACTCCAAGCATGCCGACGGATATGCTGTGTATATATCCGAAACGGCTGGAAAGGAAAAAGCCGACTTTAATGTAGCATTGCCATTGTTTTCTGTTGCGAAAGAAGAGGCAACCTGGACAGAACATCTTGTTTCGCTTGCGCAATACAAGGGAAAGACGGTGACCATAGCTTTTGTGAACAACTCCACAGACTGCAGCCGTATTCTTGTTGATGACGTAACTATAGAGGAGAGTCACAAGCTGAATATTGCCGTTGATTTGCCTGCCGGCATCAATTATATGGGCGATGTGGCAATCAGCGGCATGGTGTCCATAAGAGGAGAGGGCACCGTAAGTGGCTTTACCATAGGCTTGGAGGCTAAGGGTGAAACCACGACCCAGCATTTTGATGCTGCTGTCTCGGCAGCAGCGTCGGCAAAGTTCACCCTCGACCGCAAGTTGCAGATTGGTAAACACGAAACGCTGCCATATAACATATGGGTAGAAGTAGACGGCGACAGGAATAGCATAAGCCGCACGCTGACGAGCTATCCGCAGAAGGCAGTTTGTGAAGAAGGCACCGGCACGTGGTGCGGATGGTGCGTCAGAGGTATTGTTATGCTCGATTCAATAAAAAATCACTATGGCGACCGCATCATCGGTATAGCTGCACATCAGGGCGACGTGATGTCGAGCGACTATATCAGCGGCATCTCCAGTTATCTCGGTTCCTCTGGGCTTCCGGCAGGTACGGTGGCGCGTCGTCAAAACTGCGACCCGAAGAATTTCATCAATTATTCTTTGGCATTGCTGAATTATGGGGAGATACTTTCGGATATCGACCTGAAAACCAACTTTGACAAGTCAACGCGCACGGTAACAGCCACCACCACAATTCATTTTGCCGAGGCACAAAGAAACAACAGTCTTGCCGTTGCGTATGCAATTCTTGAAAATCGCGTGCATAGGCCAGGCGATGATAATTACAGGCAGCACAACAGCTATGCCAACGGTAAGGCTGGAGTTATGGGCGGATACGAGAAGTATGACGAATACATCCCATCGGAAGTGATGTATTTCAATGATGTGGCACGTGGCTATGTTGGAGACATTCTCGGAATAGACGGCAGTATACCTACGGATGTTGCAGCCGAAGAAGCTGTAGTAGACGAGCGCTCGTTCACACTCCCCGACAATATTCTTGTAGACGACAACGTGGAGATTGTTGCCCTGTTGATTGACAAGACCGACGGCAGAATCGTAAACGGGCAGAACGTGGAGCTTGTTCCGGGCAGCGGTGCAGGCATCAAAACCATTGGCAACGACCCAAATACCGATATGTCGGCAGTTTTTTCAGTAAATGGCATGCGCACGGATGGATTGTCAAGAGGAATAAACATAATTCGCACGTCTGACGGACGAGTGATAAAGGTAATAAAGTGATACATGTTAAAAAACTTATTCTTTCTTAATTTCACAACCGCGAGCAACAGTATGCGTGAATGACGGATAAAAAGCTTTCTGTCAGTCGGTTATGCAGAAATAAGAAGTTTAGAACACTTTTCTGCTTGGTTTTGTAAAGAAAACAGATGGTTTTAGAGCAGAGCAATGCTTCTTTGAGTGAAAAGCAATGCTTTTTCGGGAGAGAAGCAATGCTTTGCTCCCCGAAAAGCACTGCTCGAGCAAAATCTGCGGTTTTTCGGGGCTTTAGGAAAAAGTGTTCCAAAAGTCGGATTTATGCCAAAATCCCAAACTTGAAAAGGTTACCGCATTACTGGCTAAAAAGTTTACATAAGATTTTGCCATAACTGATGTATTTATTATTTTTGCATCCAGTTATGGCAAAATTCTTTCTTTCAACACTACTGCTCTTGCTCGTGTCTAAAGGTTGCCATGCGGCAGCAAACGACGTGAGCGACGAGTTCTACAGATTGCGAAACATCGACAACAATACTTTGCTCGACAAGGGATACAAGTGTATCGAAGAAGCAAAGTATGACAGTTCGATGATATACTATTCCATGGTGGTAAACCGCTACTATGACAACAGTTATGCCAAGAAGGATTTGCCAAATATCATAAAGGCAATGCAGAACCTGGGCATTATCTACATGACCTTCAGTTACGACTACAAAAAGTCATACGAATATCTGCTTGAGGCCAAGGAACTTGCCGAGAGTACAAAATTCTACGAAAAACTGCCGAACATATATAATTGCATTGCGAACATACTGCAATTATCAAAGGATGGCAATAATTCGAACGATGCTTCAGAGGTAATTGCCATGCTCCGCAAGTCGTTTAATATGTCGCTAAAACAAAAAGACACCCAGACTCTTGCCCTCGCAATGGACAATCTCGTGACGTTGAGCTTCAATAAAAGTGCAAATTCGTGTAACATTTCAAACGAGATAAAACTCTTCCGCAAGGCATGTGGCGGAAAGAAAGAAGGAGATATGCTTCAGGCTTCCCTTTTGTGTTCGGCTTATGAAGCATATAAACGTAACGATAATGCAAAGGCGGTGGCAATCCTGGAGCAATCCATGAAGACCGTAGGCGATAATCCCTTGGCATATCGCGGCATACTGTCGTCGCAAGGGCTGATAACGAAAATTTATGCAGAGGCAAAACAGTATGACAAGGCCATTGCCTCAATAAACACTGCCCTCGATATAGCCCGCAAAAACAACAGTCTTGACTTTATCACCACGCTATATCGCGACCTCTCAGGCATTTATAAGGAAATGGGCAACACGGAGTTGGCTAACAAATGGGAACTGGAATATCTGCGCAGCAACGAAAAACTGCAGGGCGAGGGGCAGCTCGCGTCGGTGAAGAACGTGAAGTTTATGCGCGAACTCAACAAGGCTAACGAGCAGGTTAGGGAACTCTCTGAAAAGCGCAGACTGCAGAATATCCTGTTTTGTTGCGCCCTTGTGGTGATGGCGGTAATCGGAGGACTGCTCTACAGGATATACCGCGCCAACAGGAAGATACGCTCAAACAACCGCCACCTTTACCGCAACTATGTGGATATGCTCGACAAGGAAGAGCAGGCGAGGGAAAGACGGAAACTCGACGAACAGCATATTGCAGAACTTGAGGCAAGAATCCGCAATATGGAGAGCGCGTCAGTTGTCGTCTCTGCCGACAATGACCCAAAAGATGTTGTCCAAAAGGTGAAATACCAAAACAGCCGCATGACGGGCGATGACGCAAAGGAACTTTATGCTGCCGTGCTCGGTGTGATGGAGAATTCGGATGAGATATATAAGCTGGGCTTCAATGTGGACCAGTTGAGCGAACTTGTGCACAGTCGTCCGCGCTACGTATCCCAGGCCATAAACCAGGAGTATGGCTCCAACTTCAATTCGCTGCTTAACGAATACAGAATAAAGGAGGCGTGTCGCCGCCTTGGGGGAAATGCCGCCTATGCCAACATGACTATCGAGGGCATTGCCGAGAGCGTGGGCTTCAAGTCGAGAACGAGCTTCGGTGCTCTCTTCAAGAGCATCACCGGATTGTCGCCTTCGGCTTATCAGAAAATATCCCGTATGGAGTAGGACAAAACGCAAATGCCAGAATATTTATCCCGTGTCTTTAATCATACATAAAGTCATTATGATTCTTGCAAAACGCTTTTATAATGACTTTATTCATGATTTAATACATCAATATGTCGTTTCTCTTGTTGTTTTTCTTTCATATTGTATAATTTTGCCGTCGAAAAGAAAGAAACCCGCATGCAGGCATCGGACCTGTGATTGCATTGCGGGAGCATAACGAGAAGAAGGTTCAACATATTTAATAGCATAAGCACATGGGAAAAAGATTTACTCTTATTTCAGCTGCGGCAATAGCCTTGACACTATATTCGGGCAATGCCGTTGCAGGCACAACAGACACAAGTCGCCCACGCTTCGTATTGGCACAGCAGACGGCAAAGAATTTACTAAAGAGAAACGTAACCAACGTATCTTCATATTCAGCTTCTCCGCTGAAAACGCAGCAGAAGGCGCAGGGAGTGATGGAGGCAGTACTCGTAAACGAGGACTTCTCGGCAATGACATCGGGAACTGTGGAGAAACCGGATACCACAAAGATGCTTGCAAGCGCATATGAGGGATATTCCGACAATGGCATATACATCGATAACTCGCTGACAAAAGACGGGACATGGTTCGGTAATATGGTATATTCTGCCGGTGGTGCCCTTGCACTGAAAACGTATAATCCGCAGAGTCAGGCATATGTATGCACTCCAATCGGCGATTATTCGGGCGATTTGACAATCACACTCCGCGTGAAGGCAAATCCGGCTCTTGTAAAGACCGAGAAGGGCTATAGTAAACTTACTGGTTCAAGTATCGGCATACAGGTTGGCTACGGAGGATATGCCACCGAGAATTTGGCAAAGACCGACAATGAGAAAGGGTATTACGAAGCCCGTATCTATGAGAAAGACGGATGGCAGGAAATAACATACACCTGCAAAAACTATTCTGCCAACAACGACGGCTATGTATGTTTCTATACTGAAGGTTCCATCGTTATCGACGATGTGAAGATAAAGGCAGGCAGTTCGTTCCTTGCACAGCCTGTTTTAGAGGGTATAACAGATTATAAGAAAGACAGCTTCTCTATTGCATGGCAGCCTACACGCAAAGCGTTCAACTATTATGTGGACCTATATACAAGAAAATATCTGTCAGACAAGGACACTACATTTGTGGCCGACTTTAATGACGGAAAACTTGGAGACGGTTTTGAATCTTCGTCTTCAGAATATTCAGACGAAGGAACAGACGGAACAAAGGCGCTCGTTATGAAAAATGGCGATTCTTTCATCGCTCCAACAAACGGCAATGACTATAAGGCATCGCATTTCTCGCTGAAAGTTATTGACCCTTCGGTAGATCCGTCTGACCCATACGCACAGTATTATGTGAACGGCAGTATTCTTATCGACCTGAAGAATGCCGACGGATGGAAAAATATCGGTGAGTATTATGCAATGGCTTTCTGGAATGAATCCGATATCGTGAAGCTTGAAGAAGAATACTCTAAGTTTGCCAAAGGTGGATTCACACAGCTTCGCCTTCGTGTAAGCGATTTGAATAAAGGCGCCTATGTCATTCTTGACGATGTTGACATTACGGCTAATCCTGCTTTTGAATACAAGATTGTAGGTGCGGAGTTCTCTGAAGACTTGGACAACAACTATTGTTTCACTGGTGATGCCGACGGAACAAGTTACACGTTTACTAATCTCGATCCGAACACCGAATACTGGTACGGCGTACGTGCACACTACGTGAGCCAGTTCTCAGAGCGTCAGTTTATCCATGCCCTCGGCGTTGCAGCTCCGGATACAAAGGAGGCAACGGCAATCGACAGCCGCGGCTCGTTCACGGCAAACTGGGATGCCGCTCCTAAGGCTACAGGATATACAGCAAACTGCTACGGAGTGAAGACCGTGGAAGCGGCAACAGAGGATTATCCTGTACTTGAAGAGGACTTCGGCAATATTGATGCAAGTGTTACCTCAGCCACAAGCATTGCCGATGCTACTCCGGTGAACAACGAAGAAATTTCTTCGCTCGACGCTTATACAAAGTTCCCTGGCTGGACAGGCGACTACAACACGCTCGTTCAGGGTATGCTTGGAGTTGAAGGCGACTACAATTATACTTACGGACATATTTATACACCGGAGCTGGACCTCACACATGCTGACAAGTGCAACCTGACATTGAAGCTCTATGGTGATGCAAACGACAACATTGGCATAAAGATGAACGGATCTATAATCTATCTTGTTTTGCCGGAGAACGGACTTGCCGACGGAACGGTAGAGCTTCCTGTTACGGAGCCTCGCCAGAAGATTGGTTTCTTCTCTAACAGCTCTGCTCCGTTTGTAATCGACTACATCAAAGTTGGCCAGCCTCTTGCCAAGGGCGCAAAGGCTCTGACATGGCTTGCAAGTGGTGATACCGATGCACAGACCCTGTCGTACACCTTCACGGGGCTTGACGCCTATGATTTTACCGACTTTGGATATAGCGTAACATCACATTACCAGTATGACGAAAACACTTCTGTGTCATCGCTCACTCCTTCAGAAATGGTGTTCGTAGACCTTGCCGCCGGCACTTCGGGCATTAAGGATTTGCAGAACAGTGGCGAGGCAAAGGTTGTGGCACGCTACACTGCCGATGGACAGCTCGTCAGCGCTCCTGTAAAGGGCTTGAACATTATGAAGCTCAGCAACGGAAAAATTGTTAAAGTTATTGTGAAATAACTAATTCAGAAATAAAGTTTTTCTCTTTATATCCCCATTTCCTGTCGGTGGACAGTGAAATGGGGATAATTTTTCTTAGTGTTATTCTCCGTTAAAGATTGCTCAAATAATAATGAGAATAAATGTTATGACGATTTAAATATTTACTTTTGCATGTGGTTAGGTAAAAAGATACTTTATATCATCATGAGCATTATATCATTCATAAAGAAATGGACGCTGCTTTGCGCCCTCGCTTTCGGAACAATAGTTTATCTTCTGTTTTCAGAAGTTCCTCTGCTTCAGCCTGTGGGCAATGCTGTGGGACCATGGTGCGTGGAGTTCGTGCCGTGCCTGATATTCCTCTTGCTCTACGTTACGTTCTGCAAGATTGATATGG
>CAKQDG010000033.1 GCA_934219025.1 uncultured Prevotella sp.
TCAATGCCGGCAAGGTAATTCGCGAGGCTGCCAAACTGATACAGGGTGGCGGTGGCGGTCAGCCACACTTCGCTACTGCCGGTGGAAAGAACATCGACGGACTGTCTGCTGCTGTAGACAAGGTCGTTGAGCTGGCACAGCTGTAATTTATTTTTGGGACGGCTCGGACAACTCGGACTGCTCGGACTGCTCGGACTGCTCGGACGGCTCGGACGGCTCGGACTGCTCGGACTGCTCGGACTGCTCGGACTGCTCGGACTGCTCGGACAACTCGGACTGCTCGGACAGCTCGGACGACCATAATAACAGAAAGGGCTCGAAGTTTATGCTTCGAGCCCTTTCTGTAGGTAAAAACTACTGCTCCTTATGTTGTAGTTTCATTTGCTGCGAGTCCATAGTTGCACCTTAGGCTTTACGTCCTTGAACTGTGGCATGCACTGGCCTATCGAAGCCATTATGTATGTGGGGTCGCAAATGATAAACCTCTTTCCGCTGAAAGAATATCCGTCTCCACAAATACTTTCATCCGTGAAAGCCACAGCCGTTGCTTCATGACCGGGATAGTAAAGCAGATGAACGTCAAGATGCAGAATATTCTTCACGAGGAAGGCGAATAGAATAGCCCTGTCTTCGCAGTCGTTTGCCGGATAGATAAAATTCTCCTCCACGAAAAAAGCCTTTTCGTAGCCGAACTGATCTCCGTCGGTTTTGTATTTAAAGGCAAGTTGCACGAATCTCAGTATTGCGTTTGCTGCATCTTTCTGCGACAAACCATTCACTTGTTCCTTTACTTGTCTAATCAGTTCTTGTCTGAAAGTATTGTCCAAACTGGATGCTGCATATACCGGCACGTCAGTCTGCGGGTATTCATCGGCAATTCTCTTTGCAGTTTCGTTTACCGAACCGCTCACGGTGATGCCGTTTCCCTTTATCTCAAAAGGAATTCCCTTTCCGATGTTCAGTCTTGCAGGCGCCATGACAAGATTGATGTCTTTGCCAAGGTTCGTTCCGTTAGGTATTGCGCAAGTGGAAATGCCTCCAATTTCAGAGCAGTTTGTTTCCGAATCCTTTATAAAGGCAAAGTATTTCTTCCCGTTAGCTTCGATATACGAACGCGAATATACCATCTGCTTGAACGGTACGAGCAGCAGCATATCATTGCCCGTTCTGCCCAGCCTGATGTCGTATCCCATATTCACCAGCAGATAGTGGGAGAGGATAGTGGCTGTGTTGTAGTCGTTCTGGCATGCGGCTTCAGAATAGCGTCTTATGAGTTTAAACACGAGCCAGTCGGACATTTCTCCTCCGCTTATAAGCAACTTCAGTGATGCTGCAACTTTGTCGTATATTCTATCGTCTTGCATTTGTGCCCAACATTCGCTGATGAATTTCTCGCTTACCGATGTGAGATGAGTTACATTAACCTTGGTAGCTTTCATCTTTATACCATAAAACGGAAAAGTTGTTTTTTCTTCCAGCGGGTCAATTACAGAGGGTGTACCTTGACCTAAAGGCGAATGATCTGGTTCCGGAGCTTTAGGTATAGAAGCCTGTGGAATAATATTCTTCGGTGACGAAGGTTTTCCTGTATTTCCGTCCGGAGCTTTTGGCGGCGTTTCGGGCTTTTTGTCAGGAAACAGTTTCTCTCCACGGAACACTTGATATTTTTCCCATGTCTCCTTCAGAAAGCGGGTATAATTGTTGATTATGTCGTTTCTGAATCCGTTGTAGTCGGCAATCATGCGCTCCCTTTCACTCTTAAAGTCATTTGCGTCTTGCGCCATTGTTGTGCATGCGCCAGTTGCAAGAAACGATAGTGTGATAATCGCCTTTTTCATGTCATCCATTTTTTTTGAATATGTAATGTTATAGATCTTCAGTCATTGCATACTGTCAGAAATCGCTCGGACCGTATACTCCGAAGTTCGGATCTTTTTTCGGTTGCCAGGTGCGCAGAATGATGAGAGGCTTCTGTGGGTTGTTTATGTCAATCTCCAGAAACAGATATCCGTGGTCGCCATAGTTTGACGAGTAGTAGTCTTGCGAAATCTGTATGGCATACATTTCTTTACCCTTTCCCGGTTTCATCACGTTTGTGTCAGAGAATCTGATGTTTACGAATTCGTTGCTTGCAAAGCATTTGGCAAGGTTGTTCAGATATTCGTCTTTCGTCTGTCTGTTGTATGTAATGATATCGTTGTTTGAAAAGGTAGCAGCTCCCTCGCGGCTTTTGTACATCGTGGACTGCTTTGACACGCGGCCTGTAATTATTATGGCGTTGTCGTCGAAGATATTTCTGATGTAGTCAAGCCGTTTCAGAGAATATGCAGTTTTGTAGTTCTCCATAAAACTTACGATAGTCTTGCGTGCCGTTTCGGGCCAGTTGGTGTTTTCAAGGATTCCATCTTCAGCAGTTTTGCCGAGTCCGAAGGTTATGTTTGCAATTTTCCCCTCGTTGTTGAAAGTGAACACCATATCCTCTACAAATGATTTGCGCAATCCGTTTTTGAACGAGAAAGCCATCTGCAGTCCCTTAGCCACCACCTTGTCTCCGTCTTGATATATCCTTATGCTTGGTTTTCCTACGATCTGTGCCGATCCGTATTTTATCAGCCTGTTGTATATATCCTTGCCCTCTTCGGTAAAGGCGGCGTCATTTGCAGTATAGTTTTTCTTTCTGATATTGTTGGCAACACTCTGTATGGCTTCCATATATTTTTTGCAACCGTCGGCGGGGAGTTCCAGCATGCTGTTGGTTATCGGTTGTTGCGCCATGTCTGTTTCCGTTGTGCCGGCATTTTTTGCAGCTTTAACGTTGGTGTATGCTTTTTTCATCGGCATACTCCTTACGGCATTCATCACGCTTTCAATTTCCTTGTCGATATGCGATTGTCCGCGGTATTCAAATTCGTATTTTATCTGATACTGTTTCGGGTTCAGTCCTTCGGGCATCTCTATTATGCCCACACCATCCTTGGCGCTGTAGATGCTGCTCCATTCGCGACCGTCAAAATAAGAATAGTCTATCGAGGCAACGGGTTGTCCTTTGTAGGTGAACTGCAGTTCCGTTTCACCGTCAGAGCTTTTGCCTGCCACAGCTTTTATTTGGCTGAAAATGCTGTTCATCTGTTCCGGAATCCAAACAGCCAGCACGTGTTTCTCGTTATCCTCTGTCGTGTAGCTCATCTCGTTGGGATATTGCAGAGAGCGCAGGAGCGTGAGAGCCCAATAGTAGTTTCTCAGTGCATCGTCAATCTGCCTGTTCTCCTCAGCCTTAATAGCATTGCCAACGAGTTCAGTGATTTTGTGTTTCCGCGATTCAAAGATTTTTTGAATCTCAGATTTTCTGATCCATCTGCCAACATGTGCATCCGGCTCATTATGCAGCACCACGCGCTCCGTGTTTGTCAGTGTAGCCTGTGAGTAAGTCTTGATGCTGGAGCTGAATTCGCTGTTGGATTCCACTTTTCCGTTGTTGGATTTCTCGTCGTCCTTTTGCTGCGTAACGCTCGATATGTTTACAGAAATTTTGCTTATCAGGTCAGACAGAGCCTGATGGTCGGCCTCGTCGAGAGATGCGCCATATCCTTCTCCATAGAGAAACAATTTGCTTGATTTGACAGTCTCCCAGTCTTGGGCTTTTATGCCCATGACTGAGAGACAGAATGATATAAGAAATAAAAATCTCATTTTTTCTTTTTTGCTTGGCATTACGGGTTTATTGCTCGTTAGTGCTTTCAGCCTCGAAGCCTTCACGCACGAAGTCGCTCACTTTCTTTGCATATTTCTGTGCAGCCTCACTTTCCTTCAGAGCGTTCTCCATAGCGCGGATGCGAGCCTTCACTGCCGCGTCTTCGTTGATGATAAAGAAAGTCTGCATGCTGAAAGTTCCGTTTTTGTTGTCTTTTATCACAGAGAATGATTCCTGCATTTCACCCTTGATTTCTTTTTCCACAAGAGTTTCGTAGGCAGCGTAGAAATGCTCAAACTCAGCATCGGTGTTGTTGGCATCGCCGGCAAGATCGCTCACCACGCGTCCCTTCACGTGGCTGCCAGCATTTCGTGCATAGATATTGCATGCATTGTTGATAGACATTTGTTTGCCCACGTTCTTTGATTTGAAACTGCTTGCTTCGCCCATCACCTCGTATCCGTTTTCGCCGAGTTGGCGCAGTTTGTCGTAGTGGGTGAGCAGTGCCACCTCTATGGTGCGGCTGCTGCCGTAGAGTTTCCATCCCTCCTTTTTGAACTCCTTGATTTTAGCCTTGTATTCCTTTTTCTGAGCCTTCTCCAAGAGTTTGTTCTGTGCCACAGCCATGGGCATTACCAATGCCATCATGAGCAAAAATGTGATAAATCTTTTCATAATCCGTTATCGTTTTTAAATTTTTAATTTTGTTTTTTCTAACCTTCCTGATATATTCTCATCGAAGCTTTGTTCTTGCCGTTGTACATAAGATAAATGTATCCGCTTCGGGTCTTGCCCGTATTGTTTTGTTTCACTTTCACGGTTACGGTCTTGTTGCTCTTGTTTATCGTCACGTCACACCAGTCCTTCACCTCGTCGGATTGTAGGGTAGGGATGAAGTTTGCCGTATAGCTCACGGTTTCGCTCGCTCCTTTCTTGTCGGCATAGATATACGAGCTGCCGAACGAAGCGGTTGCGCTGAAGGCATACTGGTAAACATTAACCGACTGCTGCTTTGTGCCATTGTACATAAGATAGAGATAGCCGGAACGAGTAGTTTCGGTTTCGTTTGGCGATACTGTCAGCGTGATAGTCTTCTTGTCGGTGTCAATACTTGCCTTGCACCAGCTCTTAATCTCGTCATACTGTATTGTTGGGGTGAAGTTTGCCGTATAGGTAAGAACTTTTGTTTCGCCTTTGCTGTCGATATAGAAGTAGCTGTTGCTCACCGATGAGTTAGGGTGAAATGCATACTGGCTCACTTCAAATTTGCCTATTGACTCACCATTATATTGTAGTAATACATATGCCGTGCGTGAAGATGTTTTTGTATTAGGCTTTGCCGTTACATGAAGCGTATATCCAGGCAGACTGTAGTATGTCTCGCCGTTACTTTCTGCAATGGCCGATACCCAGTTGTCTTCGTTTCCGCTGTATGCAATCGTTGGGGTGAAATTGGATGAGAACGTAACGTCTTTTGTTCCTCCTTCAGAATCAAAGTTACTTAAATAGGATTTGTCATAGAATTTAGGTTTGACCACAGGCTTGTTTACTGTGATCGGAATTGAGTATTTCCAGTCAGTGGCAGTAGATTCAAGAGACACTTCCGCCGTGCGTTCCTCCTCTAAAGGAATGTTTGAGTCTATAGCCAGGCTAACATCCGAATTTCCGTTTCCCGACATTGGAGATATCTTTATCCAATCTGGCACGTTTGCGAATTTCCAAGGAGTGTTTTCTGCATCAATCGTAAGTTTACATGTAAGACCATATTGACCCAGATTTAGAATATAACTGTTTATCTTGTGATCATAAATATCAGTTTTCTGAAAAGATTCGGAACTGACTTTCAGTTTGTACTTGTTGTTTGATACTGTATATTTCCCGTCGCCGAGTTCTGCCGATTCCGAGCACGAACCGAGTGGCAGACACAATGCACCCGCCATTGTGGCGGCTAAGACTGAATATATATATGTTTTCATTTTCTTGCAGTTAATAAGTTTTCTTGTTATGATATGGTGGAGATCAGAAATAGAAGTTCATCGAAGCGCTGATGTTCATTCCCGTGCTCCATCCCTTTATGTCGTCAGAGAGTTTCTCCATCTGTTCATACAGAGTTCCCTTCTTTATCGGGAAACTGTAGCTTGGCATAACGCTGACTGCCACTCCGCGGCATACGGCAAGTTGCAGACGCAGTGCTGCCACTCCCGACACGACATAGGTTACTTTCTTGCTGTCAGACGAAGAGTTCTTCTTGTCGCTTAATACGGATGTATACGAAATGCCCACCTGTGGTGTAAGCAGCAGTCGGTTTACAAACTTTTCGTGTCCGAGAACTATGCCGTATCCAATTTTTCCTTCAAAGTTTAACGGCTGTACTTCTTTCACCTCGTAGCCTGCATCAGATTTGTCGGTCGGAGTGAAATACAGGGCGTCGCTCTTTTTCAGTCCGTATTTCACGGCAAATTCTCCGTTGAAGCCGCTTGCATAGAATCCCATGGCAGCATACGGCGCATTGAACGCGCCCATTTGATAGCCGAGATCGAAATAAAAACGGTTCTTGTTGTAGAATATCTTTGCAAGATTCTTGTTGAACGTTTCGTCTTTGGTAAACGAGCGTGTGCCGTTCCACGGGTAGTATCCGTCGGCCATGAAACTTATCCTGTAAGATTCGCCCGATTTCAAGTCGGTGGTGTAAGGCGTCTTCGACACGTTGTTGCCGTTGATATAGAAGTCGGTCCCCTGAGGGTTGGAGTCGAAGGTTACGGTGGCAATGGCGAGCATGTTCACGCTCTTTTCCGTGGTCTTGCCCTCTTCCACGTCTACATACAGAGTCTCCGTTTTGAATCCCTTCTTCCTTACTTCAATCTTGTGGCTTCCGATGAGCACCTTGTCGGAATAGAAATCCGAAGTCTCGTCAGACCGTTCCCCGTCGTCAATGGTGAAGCGGGCGAGTTCCGATGCCTTGATGTCCACGGCGCCGTAGATAGGTTCCGGGGCGAGCAGACTCACGTTCTGTGTCGTTCCCTTCGTTATCGTTATCTCCTGTGTAGTGTTGCGGTGGCTCTTTCGCTTGCACACCACTTCGTGTTTGCCCACGCCCAGGTTCTCTTCCACCTTTCCGTTTCCCTTTAGCTCATTGTCAATCCAGATTTCCGTTTCCGGGCTGCTTGCCTGGAGCACGGCCGTGCCGTAGTTGGCCTCAAGCACGGGGCTGATGGCGGTGGTGTCGTTGTCGGTGATGTTCACCTCGTCCTCGAAAGTCTCGTAGAGAGGCTTCACTATGCGTATGGCATGCCTGCCGCTACCCATGCGCACGGCATTGGCATCAACGTAGCCGCTGTATTTGAAATCCACATAAAGTTTGGCGTCGAGCATTTCGCTATAGTTGCCAAATGTGAGCCATCCGAACTTAGGCTTTAGCGTAACGGTCTGTTCCTGTGGCAACTTCGGGTCGTTTATGGTTATCGTGCCCTGCTGCTCATAGTAGTCTTTAGCCCTTACGATGTATCTGTGTGTGCCGAAAGACAGACGCTTGTGCAACACGCCGTCCTGTGCAGTTTCCACCGTTCCGTTTATTATCACCTCGGCATTGCTTGGCGACACGTGGAGTATCAGCTCCTGGCTTTTTGCATCGTTGAATGTCAGCGTCTGCACCATGTCGCAGGTCAGTTTCATTGTATATGTGCGTCCCGCCTGGATTGCCATCGGAATTCTGTATTCTTTACTTCCAAGTTGCGGGTGCTGTATTTGGATTTTCTTTATTCCGTGTTGCACGTATACCCATGTCTCAGCAGTTTTTTCCACCACATCCACCACTTGCAGCTGTCCGGTGTCGAAGGCAAGTCCCTTCAGCGGCGGAGTAGACACCACTTTTATTATGGCACATCTCTGTCCGTTGGGGTCGAGCTTCTGTGTCCCCTCAAGCATGGCTTCCGTTCCTTTTTCGTTGCAATAGAAATCTGATACCGATATCTTTTCTTGAGCCCAAACGAGTAGTGGGAACATAAAGACAATCGACAATAATGACAAATACTTTTTCATGTTTCAGGTCTTGTGAATTTTGATTTATTAGATAATGTAGTGCTAAGGTAATCATATTTTTTCTTTTTTTATCAATTGCAATTACCCCCCCCGAAATTTATAATAAATTAACTAATATAAATTATAATTTATTAAACGCCAAACACATGTCCAAATCATAGAAATAAGAACTTTAGAACACTTTTTCATTGGCTTCCCTTCGGCAGACATGCGCTTCTTTTGGAGCAAAGCAATGCTTCTCTCCGAGCAAAGCAATGCTTCTCTGCCCGAAAAGCTATGCTTTGCCCGGAGAATTACTTGCGTTTCGTCTTTGTAATTGTGTGTATAGTGTTGATATACAGGGCGTTATGCTTTTAGCTCTGCGTTTGCCCTAAAGAATGTGCTGCCTGCATCTGTACTTAACAAGCCGAAATGCGAAAAATGGAACACTTTTATCCGAATCTGTTTAGTTCATACATCGATGAATTTCATCATAATCACATTCCAACAATAACTTGGTTATGACATTTGTTTAAAAAAGCATAAAAAGCTCGCGATATGCAGCACAATGACAGATAAAACAGCTACATTTACATTATGGGAACTAAAATGGCACTACTTACTGCAATTATTGTAGCTTCGACAGGCTGTTTCGGTCTGCCTGCAGCGGCACAACGGCGGGGAATCGTTATCTCTGCCGACACCAAGTTGCCATTGCGCGACGTTTCCATCAGATGGGACAACAAGGAAGTGGTAAAGTCGGCTTACGACGGCACCTTCTCCATCCCCAAGGACTTCAAAAGGGTGAACTTCTGGCACCCGAAATGCGAAACGCGCTTTCTGAAACACGACGAGATGACCGACACCATATATATGTTGCCGTCGTCAAGAATGCTTGCCGAAGTAATCGTCTACGGCGAGCGCAAGCGCCGGCCCGACTATGTGGGAATAGGCGCCACCGACCGACAGCTGGTGGCTGCAAGCACCGCTGGCGGAGCCAACCTCCTGGGAGTGCTCAAGCTCCTGGCACAGCCGGTAATCAACAAGATTCACCGCAACAAGGAATTGAAAAAGGCAAAGAAGAAACAGATTATCGACAACTATTGACAGACGGACATGCATCTGCCACAAATGCAACACAAAATAGCGGACTGACACGAGGGGACAAACATTTTTCCTACAATCTTTTATTGAAAATCGCAACATTCTTTTTATTTTTGCATACATTATGCCCGTTCATACGTCATTATATATATTCACACCGAAAATCATGACTATCGATATTAACAAAAAAATTGCAACACTCCTCTTCCTGGGGCTATCTGCCGTTGCATGCGCCAAGAGCATAAACACCGACTATACACCACAAGACTTTGTGTGGACCACACAGAGCCTAAACTCTGCCGGCTCCATGCCGTGCGGAGGCCACGACGTGGGGATGAACGTGTGGGTGGAGAATGGCGATATCCTGTTCTATCTTTCAAAGGGCGGCATGCTCGACGAGAACAACACGCTGTTGAAAGCCGGGCGCTTCCGCCTTACTGTTAAGGGGATGCCTTTCAACGGCAATGACTTCGAACAGAGGCTCTGTCTCGACGACGGGGCTGTATATATAAAAGGTGGCGGCATCAAGGTGCGACTCTGGGCCGACGTCTATCAGCCTAAGGTGTTCGTGGAAATTAACTCCAACCGGAAAACGGATGCCACGCTGAGCTACGAGTCGTGGAGATACAAAGACAGACCCGTAACCAAGGCGGAATGTCAGCAGGGGTCATACAAATGGAACATTCCGAAAGACTGCACCACCTTTGCCGATTCCATAAAGGCTGCCGAAAGCAGTATAGCCTTTTGGCACCAGAACCGAAGCTACACGGTGTTCGACTACACCGTGGCAAAAGAGGGACTCGACGAGAAAAAAAATGAACTCTATAATCCGATAGGCTCGCTGAAGTTTGGCGGAAAAATCAATATGCCCGGATTCAAATTCACTGGCACTACCACGGGAACTTATGCCTCGACCGACTTCAAGGCCTGGAAATACTCCGCCGCCGGTATCAGGCAAGCTGCCATAAGCATCAGTCTATACTCAAGCGAGGCTGAAGAAAAGGCTCTTGGCGCAAAGAAGCTCTTGTCGGCAAAACTGTCTAAAGCCAGAAGCTCCAAATGGTGGCACGACTTCTGGCAGCGCAGCTACATCATTGCCGAGGGCGAGGGGGCAAAAATGGCACGCAACTACGAGCTGTTCAGATATATGCTCGGTTGCAACGCCTATGGCGAATACCCCACAAAATTCAACGGCTCGCTGTTCACATTCGACCCCGTATACGCAGACCCGAAATGCCCGTTCACACCCGACTTCCGCAAATGGGGCGGCGGCACCATGACGGCACAAAACCAGCGACTTGTCTACTGGCCCATGCTCAAAAGCGGCGACTGGGACATGATGGCGGCGCAGTTTGACACCTATCTGCGCATGCTGCCCAATGCCACAAGGCGCACAAAATTCTATTGGGGACACAACGGGGCGTCTTTCTCGGAACAGATAGAAAACTGCGGACTGCCTAACCCCACGGAATACGGCAAACACAAACCTGGCGACGACCCCGGTATGGACCGCAACGCCTGGCTGGAATACCAATGGGACACGGCACTCGAATTCTGCTCCATGATTCTGCAGGCTCACAAATACTGCGGCATGGACATCAGAAAATATGAACCGCTCATCGAACAGACGCTCACCTTCTTCGATGAGCACTACCAGTATATTGCAAAAAAACTGGGAGTGAAACCGCTCACTGCCGACGGCAAACTGATGCTCTACCCCTCGTCGGGATGCGAAACTTACAAGATGGCCTACAACCCGGCAAGCGTGATTGCTGCGCTGAAGACGGTGGCGGAACAGTGGGGAGAGTATACTGCCTGCTCTCCTACAGCCCCTTCCAACTCCCCCAAGGGGGAGAGAGCTGACCAAAAGAAAAGTTACTCTGCCCCAAACAATAAAAGCAGTTACTCTGACTCAAACAATAAAGGTAACCCTTCTTCCCCCCTTGGGGGGATTGAGGGGGGCTTTGCTTCTCGCATTCCCGACATTCCTCTCCGCGTAATCGACGGAGACACATGCATCGCCCCGGCTATCGTTTGGGCAAGGATTCAGAACATCGAAACACCACAGCTATACCCCGTGTTTCCGTGGAGAATCTACGGCGTGGGCAGGGAAAACTTGCAGATTGGGCGCAACACTTATCTAAAGGACCCTCACGCAGTGGAAATGCACTCCTCTAAAGGTTGGAAGCAAGACAATATATGGGCGGCTTGCCTGGGACTCACCGACGAGGCGTTGCGTCTCAATAAGGAGAAACTCGCCGACGGCCCTTACCGCTTCCCGGCTTTCTGGGACCCCGGCTACGACTGGGCACCCGACTGCAACAAGGGGGGCGCCGCAATGATTGGTTTGCAGGAGATGATGCTTCAGGAGAAGCCTGACGGAGAAATTCTGCTCTTCCCGGCATGGCCGAAAAACATCAACGCAAAGTTTAGGCTGAAAGCCACCGGCGGCAGAACAGTTGAGGCTGAGATGAAAGACGGAAAGGTCAGACAAGAAGTACAGCCCCTCCCCCGCGCGGCTCGATGAGCCGCTTCCCCCTCCCCATTAGGAGAGGGGAGTGAATACTCTTGTTGGTTCGTTCTATTTGTCCTATCAGTCTTATTTGTCTTATCGGCTTTATTGGTCTTATCAGTCTTATTAGTCACATCTCCCCAAAATAAAAAAACAAAAATTACAATGAAATATCTACCATTAGCATTGTTGGCTCTCTCGGCGGCAACAGCCGACGCCAAGATAACGATAACAAAAAACACTTGTAACTACCAGGACGGACTCGCCGTATGCACAGGCGACATCAGGTTAGGCTGGCAAATGCTGTCTGACGCCAACGAAGACAGGCAGACGGCATATCAGATTCTCGTAACCGAAAACGTGACAGGAAAAAAGGTCTTCAATTCAAAGAAAAAGAAATCATCCGAAAGTCAGTTCATCTCTATTCCTAAACTCAAACAAAATAAACACGGCTACCTCTGGAAGGTGCGCGTTTGGGACAAAAGCGGAAAACCCTCGGAATGGAGCCGGGTGCAGCAGATTAGAATTGTAGCCCCCTCCAACTCCCCCAAAGCCCTCTACAACTCAGCCAATAGAGCCCCCTCCAGCTCCCCCAAGGGGGAGGGAGCAGACCAAAAGAAAGGTTACTCTGATTCAAGTTACAAAGGTAATCCTTCTTCCCCCCTTGGGGGGATTGAGGGGGGCTTCATCGGCGCCATCACAAAGGCCGACGCCAAACTTCCCGAAGGGCGCTTCTCGAATGCAGAATTCAAGAAAGACTACTTCAAGGAGAAATGGAATTCTGTAGATACCTTGTCTTCGAAAAGCATCATACTGCGCAAGGAATTCTCAAACAACGGAAAGAAAATCACTGATGCCGTGGTCTACATCAGCGGCATGGGACACTACGAGATGCACATCAACGGGAAAAAGGTGGGCGACAGCGAGTTCGCTCCGCTATGGAGCGAATACAGCAAGACGGTATACTATAACACATACGACGTTACCGATATGCTCACCAACGGCAACAATGCCATCAGCATATTGCTCGGCAACGGATTCTTCAACGTGCAGCGCGGCACAAGATACAGCAAGCTGATGACCAGCTTCGGCGCTCCGCAGATGATTATGCGGATGGACATAAACTATAGCGACGGAACAAGTCAGACTATAGTCAGCGACCAAACATGGAAATATTCTCTAAGCCCTATAACTTTCAATAGTATATACGGCGGCGAGTCGTACGACGCACGCCTCGTGCAAAACGGAGTAGACCGCCCGGGCTTTAACGACTCGGCATGGAAAAATGCCGTTCTCGTGGAAGGCACAGGCGCACGGCTCGAACCGCAAACGGCACAGCCGGTAAAGATTATGGAACGCTTCGACATCAAGTCATGGAAGTATCTGCCGGCAGACTCTGTGGCAAGCGCTTCGGAAAAGACAAAGCGCAAGGTGTCGGCACATACATTCATCGCCGACATGGGGCAGAATCTTGCAGGTTTCCCCGAAATTACGGTAAGAGGTAAAGCGGGACAAAAAATCACAATGCTCGTTTCTGAGAATCTTAACAAACAGGGCGTGTGCGACCAAAGGCAGACGGGACGGCAGCACTATTATGAATACACCATCGGCAGCGACACCACGGAGACGTGGCATCCTCGTTTCTCCTACTACGGCTTCCGCTACATACAGGTGGAGGATGCCGTGCTCGAGGGCGAACCGAATCCTGACAACTTGCCCGTAATATCCAAGTTGCAGAGCTGCTTCGTTTACAGCTCTGCCGAGGAGGGCTCATCGTTTGAATGTTCCAACCCGATTTTCACGCAAACTCACCGGCTTATAGAGCGTGCCGAAAGAAGCAACATGCAGAGCGTGATGACCGACTGCCCTCACCGCGAAAAGTTAGGTTGGCTGGAACAGGATCACCTTGTTGGTCCAAGTCTTTTCTACAACTTCGACATGACGCAATATTGCCCAAAGATTATCCGCGACATCACCGATACACAGAAACCCGACGGAATGGTGCCTACAACTGCGCCACAGTATGTGTCGTTCGGCAATCTTTTCGACGACTCACCAGAATGGGGCAGCACACTCGTCATCATGCCGTTCCAATATTACGAGCAGTATGGCGACAGCACTCTCATCACCGCCAACTACCAGGCCATGCGCCGATATGTGGACTATCTTACGGGCAGGTCTAAAAACGGCATAGTGGGCCATGGACTGGGCGACTGGTACGACGTGGTGGAAGGCGAAAAGTCTGGCTTCTGCAAAAACACTCCCATTCCACTTGTCGCAACAGCCCATTATATATACGACTTGAAACTAATTGCGCGTGCCGCAAGAATGGTGAACAACAAGGCTGACGAACTGAAATATTCTGCTTTATACAACGCTGTGGTGGAATCATTCAACAGGGAATTCTATCATCCCGATTCTTGCAGCTACGGCACCGGCAGTCAGGCATCGAATGCCATCCCCCTCTTCCTCGGCATTACCGGCGAGAACAAAGAAAAGGTGTTGCAGTCGTTGATAAGAGATATTGAGAAACACGCCAACCGCCTGACAACAGGCGATGTGGGCAACCGATACCTCTTCATGACTCTCGCCATGAACGGCGAAAACGATTTGCTATACAAAATGCTCAACCACTACGACACTCCGGGCTATGGCTTCCAGATAAAACAGGGGGCAACAACTCTCACCGAACAGTGGGACCCTCGGCAAGGCTCTTCGTGGAACCACCTCATGATGGGACAGATTGACGAATGGTTCTTCAAATATCTTGCCGGCATACAAAACAAACCGGGAACTTACGGCATGCGCCACTTGATTATCAAACCTCATCTCATTGGCGACATGAATTTCGTAAATGCCTCTACTGTTACACTCTACGGAAAAGTTTCCGTGGAATACAACAAACAGGGACTTACTGTAGAGATTCCCGTTGGATGCGATGCCGAAATCGTTTTGCCCGACGGCACCTCACTTGGCAAAGTGGGCAGTGGAATACATACATTCAATAAAAGAATGCCAAGAATCGGAACAGGAAAACGTATCAGATAAAATAACCTTTGTGAATCGGAATAGAAAAAAGAATCAAATAAAATAATCCTTTGTGAATCGGAACAGGAAAAAGAATCAAATAAAATAATCCTTGTGAATCGGAACAGGAAAACGAATCAGACGGAATAACGTTTGTATAAAAGATATTCTTAATAGAAAGGGAACTAAACAGATTTTGTTTAGCTCCCTTTCTATATTACAATACTGATTGTTCCGCCGAGTCTATAACTCTTCGCTTAAACTTAAAATTCGTCTGAAGCATAAAGGCTCGGGAACACGCTCTGTTTCCACTCGAATATCTCGTCGTCGCGGAAGAATCGCTTCAGCTCCACGGCTGCCGTTTCCTTAGAATCCGACGTGTGCACGATATTCTCCTGAAAACTCATGCAGTATCTGCCGCGAATAGTACCGGGATCAGCTTTCCTGCCGTTTGTTGCCCCGGCAAGAGCGCGCACCGTCTCAACGGCATCCACGCCGCTCAAGCACATCGCCACAACCGGAGTGTCCATCATGGAGTCTTTCACTCTCTGGAAAAACTCCTTGCCAGCCAGATGTGCATAATGCTCACTAAGTATTTTGTCGTCGAGCTGCATCATCTTCAATCCGCAAATCTGTAGTCCTTTCTTCTCAAACACACTGATTATCTCTCCTGCCAAACCACGCTGCATTGTGCAGGGCTTGAGCAACACCAAAGTTCTTTCTATAGCCATAGATAAAGTTTACGTTATATTATTATACAATTATTTCTTCGGTAAAGGTAATCAAAATTTATCTCTTGGCAATACTTTTCCCGCAAAAAAGCATTTCTTATGTTATTTAAGCATTATTTCTGCTATTCCTGTTGCGCATTATTACATAAATATTGTACTTTTGCAGTATTATAGGCAGACTAAGGTTTATAAAGAAGTGAGAACAAAGAATATTGCAAAAGCCACTATAAAGTTTCTGCTGCCGATAATTCTCGGCGGCATGATATTGTATTGGATGTACCGCGACTTCGACTTCGAGAGAATAAAGAACGTGATGCTCTACGATATGGACTGGACATGGATGATCCTCTCTTTGCCTTTCGGCATCACGGCACAACTTTTTCGCGGTATCAGATGGAGACAGACGCTGGAGCCTGTGGGCGAAAAGCCTTGCCTCTTGACGTGCGTATGCTCCATATTCATGTCGTATGCGGCAAGTCTGGTGATACCACGCATCGGAGAGTTCACTCGCTGTGGCGTGTTGAGCAAATGCGACGGCGTGTCGTTTGCCAAGGCACTTGGCACCGTGGTGACAGAGCGCGCCATCGACACACTGCTCGTGATGATAATCACAGGCATCACGCTGTTGGCTCAGATGAGAATATTCAACAGCTTTTTTCTAAGCACCGGCACAAGCCTCGACTCCATATTCAGAAGTTTCTCTGCCACTGGATACATCGTCACGGCAGTCTGTGCTGCAGCAATTCTCATTCTGCTGCACTTCCTGTTGAAGCGACTTTCAATATACAACAAGGTGAAGGCCACGCTAAGCGGAATATGGCAGGGAATGGTCTCACTGAAGGATGTGAACGACATTCCACTGTTCATAATCCTGACGCTTGGCATCTGGGTGAGCTATTTCCTTCATTATTATCTCACGTTCTTCTGCTTTGAATTTACATCCGGACTCGGACTGATGTGCGGTCTTGCCACATTTGTGGTGGGCAGCATTGCCGTTATCGTGCCTACGCCAAACGGTGCCGGCCCTTGGCACTTTGCCGTCAAGACAATGCTTCTGCTCTATGGCGCAACGGCTGTTGGCGGCAAGCATATCACAGCCGACGAGGCCCTCTCGTTTGTGCTCATCGTGCATACAATTCAGACAATGCTTGTTGTTGTGCTGGGAGCGGCAGCGTGGATTGTCATTGGAATAAAAGAAAAAAATTACAAATCAATTAAACAGTAATACTATGAGTGAAATCAGAAATCTGAAGCCAGAGGCTCTCTGGAGAAATTTCGATGAGCTGACACAAGTGCCACGCCCATCAGGTCATTTGGACAAAGTGCGCGAGTTCTTGCTCGAGTTTGCAAAGCGCGCAGGTGTTGAGGCTTTCAAGGATCCTGCCGGAAATATCGTGATGCGCAAACCGGCTACTCCGGGAATGGAAAACCGCAAGACCGCTATCATGCAGGCCCACATGGATATGGTGCCGCAGAAGGACCCGAAGAGCAACCATAACTTTGAAACCGATCCTATCGAGACCTGGATTGACGGTGAGTGGGTGAAGGCTAAGGGCACTACTCTCGGTGCTGACGATGGTATCGGCGTGGCTGCAATCATGGCTGTTATGGAAGACAAGACATTGAAGCACGGACCGCTGGAGGCTCTTATCACTGCCGACGAAGAGACGGGCATGTATGGTGCCAACGATCTGCCTGAGGGCGAACTGACAGGCGAGATTCTGCTCAACCTCGACACCGAAGACGAGGGCCAGCTGATTATCGGTAGCGCAGGCGGTGTGGACATCACTGCCACTCTCGACTACAAAGAGGTGGAGACCGACAAGGAAGATATTGCCGTGGCAGTTACCGTAAAGGGACTGAAGGGCGGACACTCCGGACTTGAGATTGGGCTTGGCCGGGGCAATGCCAACAAGATGCTGGTGCGCATCGTGCGCGAGGCTATCAGCGATGATGATGCCCGCTTGGCTTCTTGGCACGGCGGCAACATGCGCAATGCCATCCCGTTTGAGGCTACAGCCGTTCTCACCATGCCTAAGGAAAACAAAGAAGACTTCCTGGCTCTTGCTGCCGACTACAAAGAGGACTTCAACACTGAGTTCAAGGGTATTGAGAATGAAATAGACGTGATTGTAGAGGATGTTGAATTGCCTGCAACCGAAGTTCCACAGGAGATTCAAGACAATCTCGTGGATGCCATCTATGCTGCCCACAACGGCGTGTGGCGTTATATCCCTTCAATCCCGAACATCGTGGAAACTTCTTCAAACCTCGCCATCGTGGACATCGAGGGCGGTAAGGCTGCCGTGAAGATTCTTGCACGCAGTTCGAGCGAGAGCGTGAAGGCTGAAATTGGCACATCGCTGGCAAGCTGCTTCAGTATGGCAGGCATGAAGGTGGAATTCAGCGGTGAATACGGTGGCTGGGATCCGAATCCCGACAGCGAACTCATCAAGGAGATGCGTCGTATATACAACGAGCTGTTTGGCAACGAGCCGACTGTTGAGGTGGTTCACGCCGGACTGGAGTGCAGCATCATCCTTAGCAAGTATCCAGGTCTGGATATCTGTTCGTTTGGTCCTACGCTGCGCTCACCTCACACTCCAAACGAGCGTTGCTTGTGGGCTACGGTGCCTAAATTCTGGGATTTGCTCGTAAGAACTCTTGAGGAAATCCCGCAGAAATAAGTAGTCTGATATATATATAGGGAAAAATAAATGACGTGTCGGATGTGCTTCATCAAGCCATTCCGACACGTCTTTTTATATAAATATCGGCATAACAAAACCGCAGGTCTACGGGTTGTTATGCCGATACGAAACGTATTAGCCAAGTTTGGCTATTTCACGAATTTCTTGCCATCAGAAATATACACGCCTTTCTTAGGCGTTGAGACGCGACGCCCGGTAAGGTCGTAATACTTCTTGCCGGCTTCATTACCAACATTCAGAGCATTTATGCCACTTGTGTTGTCGAGTGTAACGCTGATGTCCTTCACAAATAGCTTGAAGCGATATGACGGACTGACGGCATGCAGACCGATGCGGTAGATTCCATCTTCTGCCACTTCAAAGTTGCTGTTCAGGGCCTTGTAGTCAGTATTGTCAATCTCCGTGTTTTTCAATATATTCTGATACATTGCCGGGTCTTCGCCCTTGCCCATTGCAGCCTCGATATTTTCTGGCGAATAGCTTGCACCACATTTCGTGCTGAACTCCAGTTTATACTTCTTTCCGGCATAAAGGCGCAGAGGCGGCGTGATGAGCCAGTCGTCGGCCGTATTGATTACGCTGAATCTGTAGCAGGCAGCCTTTTCAGCATCGTCGTAATACCACGTCTTGTCGTCGTCGTTGGCATTTACTATGGTGAACAGCGACATCTCCGCAGCATCCTTGAGCGATGCGGTATATGGGATATCCTTTGCAGAACCGGCCGAAACAGGTTCGGAAGTAACGGGAACGCTCGACAATCCGTTGCTTTTTGCCGTAACCACATAGGTATAAGCCTGCAGTTCAGCCGTTTCGTCGAGTTCATCGTCGACCGAACATTCGGCAGTTGCCGTAGCAATCTTCTTGTTTCCCGGCATTCTCACCACGTCGTACTTCAAATCTGTAGCATCCATATATCCGTTGTGTGCGCCTTTTTCCGGAGCAGTCCACGAGATGTGCACCTTTGTTGAGGCAGCGCCCTCTTCTGTTGAAACCTTTACATCAGCCACAGGCATAGGATTGTCGTTGCCCACCCATAGCGAAACGCTTGCGTCTTCGCTCTTTCCGGCATCGTTCTTTGTATATACCGTGATATTGTGAGCACCCTGTGACAGAGTTATGTCCCTGCTCACGGCAGTTGCAGCCTGTGCAGTTCCGGCGAGTATTTCCTTGTCGCCGTCGAGCACTGTATAGCTTACTTCTCCTGTCAATTCAGCACCGCCGAAGGTCTTGCCTGGCGCGGTAAACGAGATGGTGCCCGTTGTTGCAGCATCCTGGAATTTGCATGCAAGGTCGGCAATCTTTGCCGGAGCCCCGTCTTCGGCAACTGGCGGCAATGTGTACATGCCCACGATTTGCTCCTTGTCGCGGAAGTCCATCACTTTTGTAGCCTTTCCCGTTGTGGTGTCCACGGTATACAGAGCCGACGTGCCATCCTCGTCGTTGTGCACGCAAGCCCAGTAGAGCACGTTTGTGGTCCAGTCGAAAGTGGCACTCATGCGGTATTCTCCCGGAGTAACTCCGGTGGCGCCGATCTTGGTCTGTTCGCCAGTCGTCTTGTCTATGATATACAGATCGCCCTCAAGACTTATGCCATAGAGCTTTCCGTCTTTGTCGGCAGCCAGAGCAACATAGTCTATTGTGGTGTTCACGATGTTGGAATGTGTCATCTTGTCCAGGTTGAGCACGCCTATACATCTGCCTCCGAGTTCCTGGCGGTAGAACTGTCCGTACACATTGCCCGTTGTGCGGTCGTAGGTCATGTCTGTGGCACGCAGCGATTTGTCTTCCACATTTTCCACTGTCATCGTAAATTCCTTTTTCGTCATGTCCACCTCGTAGTAGGTTAGATACGATGCGAGAACAAGGTTCTGATAGTTGAAGAAGCAGAACTTGCCGTCGCGGTAGAATCCTCCTCCGTTGGCGTTAAGGCGCTTGTCGGTGTATTGGGCGTAGGTAACCGACGGGGCAACCGGATGGAACGAGTAAATGCCTACAGGCCACTCGTCGCTCGTGATATTGTCGTTGTCGGCCCACGACTGACAATAGATAACGTTTCCCCATAGTCTCGTGCCGGAGCTTGTGGTAAGCAGCTGTGCACTGGCTTTTCCAGAAAACAGCATTGCGGTTATCGCCAGCAATGCAAAGAGTAAATGTCTTTTCATAATAGAGAGTTTTGTATTAATAAAAAAAAGACGCATTTGCCATTTTAGGGTAAACACGTCTGTTTTGTTTTATACTAATCGTTGTATCCTGCGGTAAGTTGGCAAATCTTCACCACCGTCTGCATTGCCTTCTCCATCACCTGGATGCTTACAAATTCGTAAGGGCCGTGGAAGTTCACGCCGCCGGCGAAGATATTGGGGCAAGGCAGACCTTTAAACGAGAGCTGTGCTCCGTCGGTGCCGCCGCGGATAGGCTCCACCTTCGGCGGAACGCCGCAAAGCTCCATCGCCTTGAGCACGATGTCGATTACGTGCATGTTGGGGTCTATCTTCTCCTTCATATTATAATACTGGTCATTGACGTTGATGTCTACCGTTCCCTCGCCGTATTTCTCGTTCATCTTCTCGGCAACGCCGGTGATAAACTTCTTGCGCTCCTCGAATTTTTTGCGGTCGTGGTCGCGGATGATATACGAGAGTTTTGCGTTCTCGATATTGCTCTCTATGCCGAGCAGATGGTAGAAACCCTCGTAGCCCTCGGTAGTCTCCGGCGTTTCGTCGGCAGGGAGCAGTCCGATAAACTCGGCGGCCAGCATGTTGGCGTTTATCATCTTGCCTTTGGCATATCCCGGGTGAACGCTCACTCCGTGGATGTGAACCTTGGCCGATGCAGCGTTGAAGTTCTCGTATTCCAGGTCGCCCAGGTCGCCGCCGTCCATGGTGTAAGCCCACTGACAACCGAATTTCTCCACATTGAAGTGGTGTGCGCCCATACCAATCTCCTCGTCGGGGTTGAATCCCATGCGGATGTCGCCATGCTTTATCTCGTCGTGGTCGCGCAGCCAGCACATTGCCTGCACAATCTCGGCGATGCCCGCCTTGTCGTCGGCGCCGAGCAGCGTGTGTCCGTCGGTAACGATAAGGTCCTCGCCCTTGTGAGCGAGCAGTTCCGGAAATTTCTTTGGTGAAGACACGATGCCTTCAGAGAGAGTGATGTCTCCGCCGTCGTAGTTCTCCACGATGCGTGGCTTGATGTCCTTTCCGCTGCAGTCGGGCGACGTGTCGTAGTGGCTGATAAATCCGATGGTTGGGATTTCCTTCTTAGTGTTAGCCTTCAGTGTGGCATAGATATACCCCTGTTCGTCCATCTCCACGTCGCTGAAGCCCTCGGCTTTCAGTTCGTCGCGCAGATACTCGGCGAATATGAGTTGTTTGCTTGTGCTCGGCACGGTCTGGCTCTCTTCAGCCGACTGTGTGTCGAACTTCACATAATTCAAGAATCTTTCGGTTATGTTCATTTCCGTATTCGTTTTTATTATGGTTAAGTCAATATGTCAGCAAAATTATA
>CAKQDG010000034.1 GCA_934219025.1 uncultured Prevotella sp.
CGCTGTTGTCAGCCTTTACGGCGATAAGACAATTGTCGCCAGCCTTCACTCCGAGTTTTGTCAGATTAACGATAATCGGCAGATATCCGCCGAGGTGGGAGAGAACCTTCTTCCCGTTTACGAAGATATCCTGTTTACCCATGATAGCCTCAAAATAAACGGTAATGTCCTTCCCTTTCATGTCCGAAGGGACGGAAAAATGCTTCCGATACCATGTTATGCCCTGGTAATTTCTGCCGCCACTTGCCTCCGACGGCTCAAGACGGGATGTATGCGGAGCGCAGACCACTTCCCATTTACTGTCGTCAAAGGTCTGTGCTTCAGCTCCGTTGGCATCACCGAGGTGAAAGCGCCAACCCTGATTAAAGTTATATACTATTCGTCCGCTGTTTTTCAAGGGGAAGAAACCGGCAACGGAAGAGGTCCCCTCCGTGGATGTCGTGGAGCCCCCCTCAATCCCCCCAAGGGGGGAGGAGGCAGCGACGGTATTTAGGCTTGATGATAAAAGTGCGAATGTTATCGCAAATAATATTTTTCTCATTTTTTTTATTTATTGATAGGTCTAATAGGACTGATAGGACTAATAGAACAAATGGGACAGATAGGACAAATAGGACTGATAAGACGTACCTATATACTAATAATCCTTAATCTCTAATCCCTAATCCCTAATCTCTAATTTCTAATCCAAAACCACTTCCACATGCTTTATCCTCTGTCTGCGCCATGTGTAGATGCAGTGGATGTGCCCGTCGGCAGTTTGAATGATAGACGGGTAGGAATATTGGCTGATAGGCGAATCCTCGAGAGTCATCCAGTGCTTCCAACTTTTGCCGTCGTCGCTCACCATCAGCGAGAGAGGCGTGCGCAACCCCTTGCCATTCTTTATGCCGTGGGGTATCGGCTTCTCGTTGCATATCATCACATGCTTGCCGTTGGCAAGAGTAACGGCATCCAGTCCGCTGTTGTTGTTGGGCAAGTCGATAAGTTTCAGCTTCGACCAAGTTTCGCCGTTGTCAGAGCTATACGTAATGCCCACGTGCTCACTTCTGGTGCGAGCCACGGCAGCCAGTGTGCCATCTTTCATGAAGATGATGCTCGGTTGGATGGCAAGGTCTTTCAGCTTCTTTTTTCCGTCCACCTCAATGCTGTCGGCCTCCACGTAGTCAGTGCGCTTCCACGTCTTGCCCATGTCGTCGGAGTATTCAAAATACAGTCGCCAACCGTTACTTTCTATGCTCGACGGTGCAATCAGCCTGCCCTTGCTCAACACGGGCTTGTTTTTCACCGGTCCGAGAAAGTCCTGCTGCAATGGTTTTCGTTTCGACCACGTCTTTCCGCCATCCTTTGAGCTAACCATCCATCCGGTCCAGTCGCTCACGCTGCTGCCGATTTTGAAATAAATCACGAGGTCGCCGCCCGGTATTTGATACACCACGGGGTTCCAGCACGCCTTGCGCAGAGTGTCGTTCATTATTCCGTCGGCAACCTTCTGTGGAGCTGTCCAGCAGTCAGCCCCTTTCAGCTTGCGGCTCACCCAGATGCACACGTCAGGGTTGCGCTCCTTTGTACCGCCGAAGTATGTCGCCACGAGGTCGCCCTTTGTCGTTTCGGCAATCGTTGCCGAGTGGCACTCCGGGAACGAAGCCTTGGTATAAAGAAACTCGTCTTTCAGAATATTCTTGTCGCGCAGCGGCAGCTTTTCGCTAAACGAGTATTTGCCGGAGCCGATTTCCTTTTTCTCACCGCTTGGCATATAAAGCGTAGCCGTGGTGTTTGCCGGGATTTCAACGTCCCATATCAGCACGCCGTTCACCTTTTTCCATCGGCTCGTGATATTTCCGTAGATACACTTAAACGACGAGTTGATGTCGTCTATCTCGTCCACGCTGAAGTCGGGCTTCAGTATTATATGCTTGTATCCCGGTTTTTCGGGGTCGCTGCTAATTCCGCCGAGGTCTTGGTAAATCCACGACACGAGGTCGCCCAGGAGCATCACGTGGTTTCCGCTGTTCATCTTGGGACTTGCCGTGTTGCCGTTCCAAAGCTCCCACGTAGTGGTGGCCCCGTTTTGAGCCATATATCCCCAGCTTGGGTAAGCCTTGTTGGTGGCGAGCAGCCATGCCACGTCAGTTCTGCCCATATCGGTAAGTCCGTGCATTAGCCACTGCACTCCGATTACTCCGCAGGATATTCTTCCCTTATTGTCGGTTATGATATTCTTCAGAATATTCTTCTCCACTTCCCCTTTCACGTAGGGGTCGTCTATCATACCGAAAGCCAGTGGCAACAGATTAGCCGTGCAGGTGTTGTTGCCGTAGAATGTGCTGTCAGGATAGAGCAGTCCGCCATAAGCTTCGTGTGTATTCTTTTTTATTGTCAGGAATTTCCTGTTGAACGCATCCTTCACCATGGCAGCCTTTTCGGCGAATGCTTTGGCATCGTCAGTCTTGCCGAGGATGTTGGCAAAGCGTTCCATTTTCTTGTTCAGGTGATAATAGTATGCCGTTCCGATTAGCGTTCCGTCGGTAACTCGTTTCGGGTCGCGACTGTGAATCATTTTTATATCCTCTGGCGGCACACACCAGTCGCCGTATTTGTCGCGCGGCATCAGCGAGTCTTTCTCATACTGATATGCCATGTGCTCCATCCATTTCTTCACCGCCGGGTAATACTTGCTGATGGCAGAAAGGTCGCCAAACTGGTCGTATTGCATCTCCATGGAGAAAGGCAAAGCCGCCGGCCATGTGATATTGTCGGAATAATAGTTCCAGTAGGCCGGAGCCACATCCGGTATGCATCCGTCCTCGCGTTGAGCCTCGGTGATGTCGCGGTCCCATTTGTTGTAGAGCAGGTTGTTGTCGAAGATAAACGACTCTCCCAAACACCCCCTTGTTCTGTCGCCCAGCCACGGCTGACGCTCGTCGCGCTGCGGACAGTCCACAGGCATTCCCTTGTAATTGGCCAGGATACCCCATCGTGCATTGTGATACACCTTATTTAATATGGAGTCTGAACAAGCGAAATGGCCTGTCTCCTCCATCTCGTCGCTCACCACTTCGCCTACGAAGTCCTCCCGTTTGGGATTCTTCAACCCTGTGATTTCGGCATAGCGGAATCCGTGGTAAACAAAGGTGGGGTTCCAACATTTCCCCTTCTCCGTGCCGTCGGCCACATAGCAGTCGGTGGTCAGTGCGTGGCGCAGATTTTCGCGATAGAGTCTTCCGTCTTTTGTCAGCGTTTCGGCAAAGCGAATCTTTATCGAGTCGCCGCTTGTGGCATTTGCCACCCTCATCTTCAGCCATCCGGCAATGTTCTGCCCCAGGTCGATAATCGCCGTGTCGCCGTGCATTGTCATACTTATGGCCGGCATCTCCTTCAGTACTTTCATGCCCGGCATCATGGTTCCGCGCAGTGTGCCTGTGGGTATTGCCACGCGCTCGGCACTTTCCCATTTCTTGTCGTCGAAGCCTGCTGATGTCCATCCGCCAAACTCCTTGCGCGCATCATAAATCTCACCGTCGTATTCGTTGTTAGAGCGTATCGCTCCATCGGCATTCAGTTTCCACTTCGTGTCTGTGGATATAGTCTTTTTTGTGCCGTCTTCAAACTCCACCACGATGTTTGCGCGTAGCTTCGGATAGCCAAAGTTAGTAATCTTGTATGGCTTCTTTTTTTGCTGCATGGTGTAGTAGCGGCCGTTGCCCAGTGCCACGCCTATGGCATTGCTTTCGCCAAGCATCTGCGTCACGTCGTAGGCATTGTAGAGCACCGTGCGCCGATAGTCTGTAGGAGCCGGTGCCAACACTTGGTCGCCCACTTTCCTGCCGTTGATATAAGCCTCATACATGCCCAGTCCGCTGATATACAGCGTGGCGCGCTTCACGGGTTTGTCAATCTTGAACTCCCTGCGCAGATAGCGGCTCGACAGCTTACTGTGCAGCTCTTCCTTGTCCCAAGACTTTGCGGCGTCGTACCCAATCCACTGTCCGCTCCAGTCAGACTCCGAGAGCAGTCCCACGTTCCACATCGCCACGTCGCTCCATTCCGATTCGCCTTGAGTTGTCGTCAGTTTCACGCGCCAGTAGCATGGCGTGTCGGAGCGCAGCTGCTTGCCGGCATAGGTTATCCATTGCGACTGGTCGGTTTCCGCCGTGCAGTCCCACAGGTCGCCCTCAAGCTTCATAGCCTTCTCTCTCGTTGATGCCACGATGATATGATAAGCCTTCTGCATCACGTTGCTCTTGTTTGTCGCGATGCGCCATCCCAACCGTGGGGTAGGGGTGTCGATGCTCATCGGCGCCGCCATGCGTTCAGCCGTGAGGTCCACGGCCGAGATAGCTTGCTGGGCCTTTTTCTTGCTGTGTTTCGGTGTGGCGGCATGTCCGTTCACCAACAGAGCTGCTGCCGCTACAGTAAAAAATATCTTTTTCATAAATCCGGATTTACATATTATAATGTGTCTTGTTTTAAAGACGCTGACGCCGCTGCCGTGTACTCTATTCTACTTGCTCTGCAGAATGTAGAAAGAAACGTTTTTTATTCCAAAATGATGTGATTTGCCTATATAGTTACATACAAGGCTTGCGGTATTCTCACTTCAAATATATGATTAATACGTTGAAAAATGCCGATAAGAAGTTTAGAACACTTTTTCGCGTCGCGAAGCTCCGATTTTCTGTTTTCCTTACAGGTAGCATCGCTCCTTTTCGGGCAAAGCAATGCTTTTCGGGGAGAGAAGCAATGCTTTGCTCCCGAAAAAGCATTGCTCGGCGCCGAAATCCGATTTTTCGGGGGAAAAATGAAAAGTGTTCTAAAAGTCGGATTTCTGTTGGCTCGGTTACGGCTTTTCACATTTTAACATAAAAAGGTGTCGTATTACAATTTATCGTGAAAATACGCTTAAAAATACCCAAACTAAATAATTTGCTTATATTTATTTTGTTTTCTGTTGGCTTTCCCCCTAATTTTTCTTACTTTTGCACAAAATAATATTAATATTTATATAATTAGCTTTATTTATGAGAAAAACTTTACTATTGAAAAAGGGGTTGGTGACGGCTGCTTTCACCTTTGCGGGTGCTTTGACAGCATTTGCCGACTCTGTGGTCTTGTATGAAAGCGACTTCTCTACTGATCCTTCATCGGAATGGACAGTCCTCGACAAGAGCACAGCTGGAAATGTTACCTGGACATGGAAATCTGGCGCAGTATATAATCCAAAAACATACGGCTATGCTCCAGGGTATATGCTGGTGAAAGATTGGGATGCTCCGCAGAATGATTATTGCATTTCTCCGGCAATGAATCTGAAAGCAGGCGTAAAGTATACTGTTACTACTGCTGCTGTAAGGCAGAGTGGTAGTGATGATGTTACTCTTGAACTTGGTACATCTACAACAGATGCTTCTACTTATTCTGTCAAGAAGACTTTGTCTCCAGCATCTGGTTATGGTGATGATATGTATGAAACTACAGAAATTTCCGTTGATGCTGACGGTACATATTATTTCGCATACCATGTTAATCAGACAGCAACAAATTCTATGAACATTGTTGTTTGTGGACTTAAGGTTACTTATGAGGATGCTTCTGTCGTTGATCCAACACCAGATCCGGATCCTGATCAACCTGGTGGCGGAGAAGCAACAGTAAAGAAACTGTTGGATACTGACTTTTCTACCCAGCCTACTGATTGGACAATTCTCGATAAAAGTACAGCCGGAAATGTAACATGGACTTGGAAGTCTGGCGTTGTCTATAATCCAAAGACATTCGGCTATGCTCCAGGTTATATGCTTGTGAAAGATTGGGATGCTCCACAGAACGATTATCTCATATCCCCAGCTTTAGATATGAAGGCTGGTGTGAAATATACAGTTACTACTGCTGCTGTAAGGCAGAGTGGCAGTGATGATATTACTCTTGAACTTGGAACCTCTACTACAGATGCTTCGACTTATTCTATAAAGAAAACACTGTCTCCTGCATCTGGTTATGGTGACGATATGTATGAAACTACAGAAATTACCGTTGATGCTGACGGTACATACTATTTGGCATATCATGTTAATCAGACAGCAACAAATTCTATGAACATTGCTGTTCTTGGTATGACTGTTTCTTATGAAGAGGGTTCTTCAACTCCAGACAAACCTGATACTCCTGACCAGCCAAGCGAGGATGATGCAGTGTTGAAGGCTGACTTCGCAACAGAGCCTACCGACTGGACAAAAATCCACAAAGGCAACAATGGTGAATGGACATGGAATTCTTATGGTATGGGTGGACACGCTGCCATGAGATTTATGCAGAGCCAGTTTTCTGATAGGGTTGATGACTATACTGTTTCTCCAGCCGTTGAACTGAAAAAAGGCAGGCTGTATACCATTACAACTGAGGCTGCTTATGAAGCAGGAATTCCAACTCTGACACTTGAATATGGTACAAACAATGCTGATGCTACTTCATTTACGAAGGTGAGCGATATAACTCCTGCTGCCACATATGATGACAGAACTTCTGAAATCAAGGACTTCACAGTGGCACAGGATGGTACATACTATTTCGCTTATCATATGTATCAGACCGATGCTGCTTCAAGAAAAGCTTACGTGTTCGGACTTAAAGTTGTTGATGCAGGCGAGGCTCCTGTAGTTACACCTACTCCAGCTGCCGTAACAGCCCTTGAGGGCGCAGTAGACTACGACGCTGCCACAGTTACCCTGACTTGGACCAACCCAACAAAGGATGCCGAGGGCAACGAACTGACAGATAAGGTTGGAGCTAAAATCTATAAAGGTGAGGAGACTGAGCCTATAAAGACTATCGACGAGCTCACTGGCGAGACAACATCCGTTGCCGTTTCTCCAGAGCCATTCGAGGGCGACGTTACATTCACCGTGAAGACATTCATCGGCGAGAAGGAATCTGAGGCTGCAACAGTATCGCTCAATCTCGACAAACCTGTTATTCCTGACAATTCAAAGGAACTTCCTTACACTGCCGACATGACTGATGCAGAGACCGCTAAGGACTTCACCGTGCTCGATGCTAACAACGACAACATCACATGGGCTACTGTTGAGGGCATCAACGGACTGACATACGACAGCGACAACGCCACTGCTGCCGCTAACGACTGGGTTATCACTCCGGCTATCAAGTTTGCCGAGAACACTAACTATGCCGTGGCTGCCAACTTCACACGGAGCGGCGCATTCGACAACGATGTGATTGAGGTTTATGCCGGCGACGAGGCTACTGCCGAGAAGATGACCAAGAAGATTGGCACTGTAGAGCTTGCCGACAACGCTGCCGAGGCTAAACTCAGATATATCTGCACTGACGCAAACTACAAGTTCATCGGCTTCCGCATCGCAACTCCTAATGGCGACAACGGACAGATTTCTCTCACTTCCGTATCAATCAGCGCTATCGAAAGTGCAACACCTCTGGCTGTGGAAAATCTCGACGCTCAGGTGAACAGCGACGAAAAGACCGTTACCCTGACATGGACCAATCCTACAAAGGACACCGAGGGATATGACATCGCTCAGACCGTGGGTGTGAAGGTTTACGAGAACGAGGTGCTCGTGAAGACTATCGACGATGCTGCCGAGGGCAAACTCGTTTACTCGCCTGAAAACTTCAGTGGCGAGGCTACATACAAGGTGGTTTCGTTTATCGGCGACAAAGACGGCGAGGCTGCATCGAAGACTGTAAACCTCGACGACCTGACAGGTGAGCTTGTTCTCGTTAAGGCATTCGAATTCACCAAGACGGCTGCCAACTACTGGACCATCATCAATGCCGACAAGAACACATCCAAGTGGGCATTCGACTACGACTGCTTCCTGTTCAGCGGCGGCTCAGAGGCCGACGACTGGCTCATCTCTCCTGCTGCATCGCTCAGCAAAAAAGACCGCTATGTGTTGAAGTATGAAATGAAGACTGCATGGAAACCTTCTAACAACGACTTCTATGCCGACGTGGACGTTACTATAGGCAACGGCACAACGGCTGACGCTCAGACCACAGTGCTCAAGTCTTACAAGGGCCTGTCGCAGAACAGCTTCACTGAATACAAGACAAGCCAGTTTGCTGTAGCCGAAGACGGACAGTACAACATCGCATTCCATGTTACTGGCATCAACGGCAACATGTCTATGCGCAACCTCGCCATCTATTCTATTGGCGATCCAACTTCGGGCATCAACGAAATCGTGAATAGCGGTGTTGTGGCTTACAACAAGGCTGACGGCGCTCTCTTCGTGCCGGCTGGAAGCAAGGTGGCTCTCTATGCTGCCAACGGCTCAGTGGCTATGCAGACTGTAGCCGACGGACAGGCTATCAACCTCAACTCTCTTGCAAACGGCATCTACGTGATGAAGGTGACAACTGCTGAGGGCAAGGTGATGACCCGGAAAATTGTAAAGTAATACTTTTATATGGATAAATAATCCTTCCCCACTTCTGTCTCTGACAAACCGCCCTTCTTCTTACGGAAGATGGAAAGACGGGAGGGGGGAAGGATTTTTCAAGTCTTATACATCAGAAAAGTGTATTCATTAATTTAACCAGATTTTTTTTATGAATTTTCTAAAGAAAACTATCTTCGCCCTTATGACACTGTGTGGCGCACAGTCAATGTCGGCACAGTATATGTCGGAAAGACTGTCGATGGAGGGTGTGGATATCATCAGTAGCGTGTATTATCTGAAGGTGAGTGCCTACGACGCCGGCGAACCGGGATATTATGCTTTCAATTATGACGATAAGTATCAGGGACAGTTCACCACTCCGCTGAAGACAGGATACGTGTGTGGCGGCTCTACTTACCACGACGGCAAAATTTATGCCTGCGAATATGACGACGGGGCTAAGCTCGACCAGCAGAAACCTCACTGGGTTATCTACGACGCAAAGACTTTCAAGAAACTCTATGACAAGGAGATGGGCGACCAGTATGACCTTACAACTCTCAGTATGGCATACGACCCGACGGAAAACATGATTTATGCCATCGGACGCACTTACATGGAGACTTATCTCATGAAAATCGATCCGGCTACCGGCGACCACGAGCGCATCACGGGCAAGGACGGACAGCCTAACGTGTTCGACAACAACTACAAGTACACGGCCATCGGATGCAACAACAGCGGTAACCTGTTTATCACTTACATGGAAACCGTGGCTGGCGACGAGAGCATCGACAAGTGGCACCTCGTGAAGGTGAAGAAAACAACAGGACAGTTTGCCGAAGTGGGCACGGAACTCACCGTGGACAACGACGTGAACTCAGACTATTTCCAGAACGACGTGCGCAAGCAATGTCTTTTCACAAATGCCAAGACAGGCAAGATGTACTGGTTCTTCCCGGCAAACTCTTCTAATGCCTGCATCGCTGAGCTGAACACCAAGACTGCCAAGGCCACTATCAAGGCTTATACCACTCAGCCGGTGCTCGCCACTGGTGCTTTCTTCGTGGAGCCTAACCTCAAGGCTCCGTCGATTATCACAGACTTCCAGTTCGTTCCTAACGAAGTGGGCGCTCTGAAAGGGAAAATGCAGATTTCTCTCCCTGCCGAGGCTTACGACGGAACGGCTCTCTCCGGCAAACTCAATGTTGTGGTGAAAGAGGGTACCAAGGAAATCCTCAATGCTGAGGCTGAGGCAGGAAGCGTGTTCACATCAGATGAACTTACTTTCACAAATGCTCTGCACAACGTTACCGTAACTGTTTCTAATGCTGCAGGTGAAGGCCCGACAGTGAAGCGCAGCTTCCACGTGGGATACGACGTGCCTAAGGCTCCGACAAACATCAAGCTCGTTGCCGACGGACTGAAAACTTCTCTTACATGGGATGCTCCTACAGTGGGCAAGGATGGTTCGCCGATTGATGTGGACAAGCTGACTTACACCGTAACTCGCTATGGAGCAAGAAACGACGAGGATGTGAAAAACGGACTTACTCCTCTCGTTGTAGCTACAGGGCTCAAGGATTGCAAGTTTGAAGAGGAGCATTGGGCTGACATGACTCGCTACACTTATCTCGTGCAGCCGGTGGTTGGCGACGTTCAGGGACAGTCTGCTTTTTCTAATTCGCTTATCGTGGGAACTCCGCTCAATGTTCCTTTTGGCGGAGCATTCAAGAGTGCATACGACTTCATGAACTATTACACCATCATCGACGACAACAACGACGGAAAGACATGGAACTTTGCCGGAAACGAGACTTATTATGAGTTCAGCACAACTCTCGATGCCGACGACTGGCTTATCTCTCCTCCTATAAACTTTGAGAAGGGCAAGAACTATTGTCTCACTTTCAAGGCTGCCTCTACACTCCCTTCTTATCCAGAGGCTCTCGAAGTAACTTTCGGCAACGACAGAACTGTTCAGACGCAGTATAAGAATGTGCTTTGGTACGACGATGCACTGATTGAGGCTGAGGATGGCGAGAAGCCAACTTATAGTGTTGATATAACTGTTCCTGAGAATGGCGTATACTACTATGGCTTCCACTGCTACTCTCCTGCTTATTCAGGTAGCTTGAGACTTTCTGACATTCTCGTTTACGACAAGGACGCTTCGGCTATATCTTCTGCTTCTACGGGCAATGCCGGTGCTGCGGTTGAGTTCAGCACCAACGTTGCAGGTCAGCGCACCAACGGCATGCAGAAAGGCATCAACATCGTGAAGATGACTGATGGCTCTGTGAAGAAACTCATCGTGAAGTAATTTCTTTTCAAAGAAATAATAAATGATAAAAAAGCCTTGAAGCAAATCTGCTTCAAGGCTTTTTACTTAAATGAACAACATCCTAATTTCTCATTCCTATTCCTCATTCCTATTCCTCATTCCTAATTTCTCATTCCTATTTCTCATTCCTAATTTCTATTTCCTAATTCCTATTTCCTAATTAATTTTATCACCACAATCTCTCCTGGACACCAGAAACGGAATGGAGCAAAGCCGCCAAGACCGGAGCTTACGTTCAGTGCACGCTTGCCTTTATAATGCAAACCGTCCCAATACTTGTAAATCAGCGAGGCTGGCGACCACCCGAACAACTTCATCTGTCCGGCATGAGTATGTCCGCTAAGTGTGATTTGGGCGTTAGAATGAGTAAGAATGTCTGACTCCCAAAATGTAGGATCGTGTTGAAGCATGACCACAAAGCTGTTTCTCTTGTCTATGCCCAGCATCGTTTTTTGTATGTCGCCACGGTTGCTGCATCTCTTGTTCTTTCCTTCATACTCCATACCCGCCACTACTATCGAGTCGGTGCCGCGGTGAATGATACGGTTCTCATTGCAGAGCAAAGTCCAGCCAAGTTTGCGTTGCTGCATCTTTACTTCCTTGCAAATCCTTTCTCGGGTGGTGTTGTCGGCGTCAAGGTAGAAAGCATAATCGTGATTGCCAAGTATTGAGAATACACCGTCTTTTGCATGCAGTCTGCTCAGCACGTCGTGTTTTTCAGCAATCTCGCTGGGCATCATGTTTTGCAAATCTCCGGTGAAGACAATCATGTCGGGGTGTTGTGCATTTATGCTGTCCATTGCTGCAGCAAGGATGTGCGCCTTCGATCCGGAATATGTGCCAACGTGAGCATCACTGAACTGCACGATTTTATATCCGTTGAAGCCTTCGGGAAGTTCGGAAGACGCAAAGGTTATGTGGCGCACCTGTATCTGGCTGAATCCCCAAGTGTAGCCATAAACTGTTGTTGCTGCGACAATGACTCCAATGACTGTTCCTGCATAATTGCCCCAGTTTGTCTTTGTTTTGTGGTAAGCGCAATGTCCCCATCCGAGTGTAGAACAAACGGCAAAAATAAATTTGGGCAGTATCCATACGCCGGTAAGCAGCAGAAACAAGTTGAGCTTGTCAATATTGGCAGGAGCAAAGTTTTTTTCTGTAGCGAGCATTAGGGCGTATGCCATAACAGACATGCTTTGTGCAAACCAGAACATGCGATATGTCGCGCGTCGTATTCTTGATGTTATGCGTCTCAGAAAATGAAAGTCTATATACACATCGGAGAGCAGGACGATGAGTATCAGCGGTATAATTATTCTTGCAATCATATTGTTATCTGAATTTTATTTGTTCGCCGCGACTGTTTTCGTCAAAGACGCCATTGTTGTATATATGTTGTCCGTTGCAGAATGTGTGTTCCACGCGCCAGTTGAATGACTTGCCTTCAAGAGGGCTCCATCCGCATTTGCTCTGTATCATTTCTTTTTTTAGTTGCCATGGTGAATTAGGGCGCACGATAACGATGTCGGCTTTATAACCTGTGCGCAGAAATCCGCGCTCGCGAACAGAGAAAAGCTTTGCCGGATTATGACACATTAGTTCCACAAGGCGCTCTATTGTAAGTATTCCGTTATCTACTAAGCCCAGCATCGACACAAGCGAGAACTGTATCATTGGCATTCCCGACATTGCTTTTGCGCATCCGCCTTGTTTTTCTTCAATGCAGTGGGGAGCATGGTCAGTGCCTACCACAGATATGCGTCCGCTGGTAAGTGCTTCGCGCAAAGCATCCCGGTCGGTAGCCGTTTTCACGGCTGGATTGCATTTTATTTTAGCGCCAAGCGTATTGTAGTCGGCATCGCTAAACAGCAGATGTGCAACAACGGCTTCGGCTGTAATATTGGGGAGATTGTTGCCTTTTGCGGTCTCCGTTGGACAAGGTTCAAACAGTTCCAGTTCATGTTTCGTCGTGAGGTGAGCCACATGCAGACGAGCATTGTTCTCCTTTGCCAGTGTTACGGCAAGTTTTGTGGAGCGGTAGCATGCCTCTTCGCTGCGTATCTCAGGGTGGTGGATAACATCAGGGTCTTCTCCATATTTCAGTTTTGCCTCTGTCATATTTCTGTTTATGGTGGTGGTGTCCTCGCAGTGGGTCATTATCGGGAGTTTCACTTGGCTGAATATCTGTTGTAACGACTTTTGTTGATCCACGAGCATATTTCCTGTAGATGATCCCATAAACAATTTCACGCCAGGCACGGAATGTGGGTCTACCGATGTTATTTCCTTGATATTGTTGTTTGTGGCTCCTATGAAAAAGGCGTAGTTCACATGGCTTTTCTCTTTGCCCAGTTGTCGTTTGTTTTCGAGCTCTTGCCGTGTTGTTGTTTGCGGCTTTGTGTTTGGCATATCAAAATAAGATGTTACGCCTCCGTAGGCCGCTGCACGACTTTCGCTTTCGATGTCAGCTTTGGCTGTCATACCTGGCTCGCGGAAATGCACGTGGTCGTCGATCACGCCCGGTAATACGAAACACCCCGTGGCATCGACAATTTCGTCGAAATCTCCACGGGGTGTAATGTCATTCTCTATTATGTCGGTAATCTTGTCGCCGTTGATTATTATCGAGGCTTTAAACGACTTGCCTTCATTGACGACAGTTGCATTCTTTATTAATGTTGTCATTTTTTTTCTTGTTTCTTTATCTGTCTAATGTCTAATAGGACTAATAGGTCTAATAGGACTAATAGAACTTATATGTTTTATATTGTTTCTGTCCTCATTTTCCACTCAATCTCAGTTTTCGGCAGGCTGTGCCAGTTCGTTAGGTGTCGGGACATCATCGCCCTGTTGTGGCATCGGTTCAGCCATTTGTGGCTCAGGTCCACTTGGAGTTGCCATACCATTCATTATATTTTGGTTTTCTTGTGCCTTTTGGTAATAGTCCTTCACGTAGGGGTCGTTCTTGAAATTGTCGGTAGCCTTGCTCATGATATCTTCTATCCATGGTGCCAGTTCCGGGTATTTGCTTCCTGCCGTCATCATGAAAAACACGCCAGGACCGAGCACGTTGTCGAAGTTTTCAACGATGAAAGAGGTTACGAGCTTGTCCTCGTGTTCTGCTATTTGTTGGGCTTCTTGTGCCAGGCGGGCATTGGTCACGTTTTCGTCTTCACCGTTCATTATGGCTTGACTTTGTTTGTGGCCAAGTTCATCCATCTGAGTTTCGAGCTGGTTGTATTTTTCTATGAATTTCGAGAGTTTGTCGTTGAGTGGAGTACCGCTTACTTTCTGTTGCCCGTTGTCTATTTTTATTGTGATGTTGCCATGTTCAAGCACAACCGGCATCAAGCTTTCGTTGTCCATAAAGAGAGTAGCCATCTTTGTGGAGTCAAGCGAACCGTTGAAACTGAATTGTCCGTGTACGACATCACACGAATCAATGTTTTTCATGTCGCTGTTGCTGTATGTCTTCAGATATAGCATCTTTCCGTCAAGCATAGACACGTCTGACGTTCCTTTTATATCGTACGAGCCGGAGCAAGATGCTGTTGTCATGGCAGCGGCTGCAAGCAGAGAGTAAATCGTTTTATTCATATTTTGTTTTCGTAATACCATACAAATGTAATAGGTATTGTCGATGTAGGGAAATTAGTTCATTTTATTTAAAACATCTATCGTGAATTTTAGCTTTTTTTTTGCTCTCACGATGTTCGTCAGGCATTTTCGTTGCCGTTTTGCCTGTTTAACTCCGTGGATATTCTTTGTGTGGAATACAGTTGCAGAATTGCTGCCACGAGAAGAGTTACCACCCAGTTGTTGTGAATGTATTTCAGGTAGGCGTTGTAGCCGTCGATTCCGCTTTTCAGGAATACGGGGTATATCAGGTGGTAGGAATTTTCTATCATCAAGAGCGCCGATATAATGAAGAATGCTCCTCCTGTGAGCATAATGCGTCGGAGTCGTCGCAATGTAGTGTCTGTCCCTTCATATTTTTGTGCAGTCTGCATGGCAACGAACATTATCGTGCCTGGTGTGAAGAGGCATGGTGCTATGGCGTGTCCGGTTTCAGCTCCCAGCACGTATAATCCTGCGCCGGCTACCATCAGACAGGCGCCGATGAGCATAATGATGCTCTGTGTTCTACTCAGTTGTTTCATTTTCCTTATTGTCGTTTGTTTCATCGTCGCTCAACACGAAGATATCTTCGTCGTCGGCTTTCATCATATAGTTTTCTCTTGCAATCTTTGTTATCGCTTTCGGATTGCGCCGTATTTCGTTGAGTTTTTGCTCGTCGTGTTCATATTGGCTGTCGTATGTGGCAATCTGCTCTTTCAGTTCTTTTATTTGTATGGCATATTGCGCACGCGTCAAGAAGCTGTTGTCGTCGATGACGCCAACAAGAAGTCCGCCGATGATTATAACGAACCAGTATCGGTTGTGCGATATGAAATTTAAAATCGGGTTCATTTAACTTTTTATTTTCTTTTTGTGTGCAAAGTTAATGCAAATCTTTTCAAAAGTATTATCTTTGCATAAGAAAAGCTGCATCTCGGGGAAATAAAAGCGAGAATTCATCCTGTTTCTTCTCTCGATTTGCATGAAAAGCAATAACTTGTATCGTTTTTTTAAATGGAAGAATATATTGTATCGGCAAGAAAATACCGTCCGTTGTCTTTTGATGCGGTGGTAGGACAGTCTTCCCTCACCACAACATTGAAAAATGCCGTGAAGAGTGGAAAACTGGCTCATGCCTATCTGTTCTGCGGTCCGCGCGGTGTGGGCAAGACTACGTGTGCGCGTATTTTTGCCAAGGCGATAAACTGCATGAACCCTACGGCAGAAGGGGAGGCATGTAATGAATGTGAAAGTTGCAAGGCGTTTAACGAGCAGCGTTCTTATAATATTTTTGAGCTTGACGCTGCGAGCAACAACTCTGTGGAGAATATCAAGACCTTGATGGAGCAGACGCGTATTCCGCCGCAGGTGGGAAAGTACAAGGTGTTTATTATCGACGAGGTACACATGCTTTCCACGGCGGCTTTCAACGCCTTCCTCAAGACTCTGGAGGAACCGCCGGCACACGTTGTGTTTATACTTGCCACAACCGAGAAGCACAAAATACTTCCAACAATCCTTTCGCGTTGTCAGATTTACGATTTTGAGCGGATGACCGTTCCTGAGATAGTGAATCATCTGAAGATGGTGGCACAGAAGGAAGGCATAACGTATGAGGAAAACGCTTTGGAGGTTATTGCCGAGAAAGCAGACGGAGGTATGCGCGATTCGCTTTCGATATTCGACCAGGCTGCAAGTTTCTGCCAGGGTAATATAACATACCAGAAGGTGATAGAAGACCTCAATGTGCTTGATTCCGACAATTATTTTCGTGTTGTAGACCTCTGTCTGGAAAACAAGGCCGCCGATGTTATGGTGTTGCTTAATAATATCATAGCCAAGGGATTTGACGGCGGAAATTTTGTCAACGGCCTTGCTGCCCATGTGCGCAATGTATTGATGGCAAAAGACAATCAGACCGTTTCCTTGCTTGAGGTGAGCCAGGGTCAGGCTGATAAATATAAGGCTCAAGCCGCCAAATGCCCGGTGAAATTCCTGTATAAGGCATTGAAGATAATGAACGAGTGTGACGTGAACTACCGCCAGAGCAGCAACAAGCGCCTTTTGGTGGAGCTCACACTCATCCGTGTGGCACAGATCACGCAACCGGATGATGACGACAGCGTCGCGGGGCGCAGCCCCAAGAGATTAAAAAGCCTGTTTAAGAAACTTATAGCATCTTCGCAGCAAAGGGCAGCCTCGCAGGTGGCAGCCGCTGCGACCGTTTCACGCCAGGAGGAGCATCATGACGTGAAAGGGACAGCTATTGCCGATGATGCCCATAAAGACAATCCGCAGAATGCGACCACGGGCGGAGCTTCAGAGCCCCAGCGCCCGCATCCGGCTGCGATAAAACTTGGCAGTATAGGAAAATCCTTTGCGAATTTGCGCAAGGGTCCGGAGAAGCCTTCGTATGAGGTGGAACAGGATGTGAAGCCCACGGGACTTCATGAGGCTTTTGATGAAGACATGCTTTTGCTTCAGTGGCTTTCCATGTGCAACCGTATGCCGCAGTCTATGTCGAGCACGGCAACCCGAATGAAGAATATCATGCCCAAGATACTTGAATTTCCGAATATTGAGATTGTTGTGGAAAACAAGATGCTTCTTGAGGATATTCAGAAGATACAGAAGCGCATACGCAACACGCTGGTTCAGAAGTTGCGCAATGACGACATAGAACTGCATCTCCGTATGGCTCGTCCGGAGGAAATAAAGCGAATACTTTCCCCGCGGGAGCTGTTTGAAAAGTTATGCAAGGAAAACCCCGCCGTGCAGAAGCTGGGCGAGGTTTTCCTGTTGGATTTTGCTTAGACGGATTTTCTTGTCAGATAAGGTTCATGCCGAGTTCGGCACATTCTTTTCTCATCTTGTCGGGCCAGATGCTTGCCTGTATTTCCCCCAGATGTCCTTTGTGGAGCAAAACCATGCAGAGTCGGCTCTGCCCGATACCTCCGCCGATGCTTTGTGGCAGTTCGCCGTTGAGTAGTCTTTTGTGGAAATACAGTTTTTCCCTTTCCTCCTTTCCTGTGATTTCCAGTTGTCTCAGCAGGGCGTCTTTGTCCACCCTTATACCCATGGACGAGAGTTCCACGGCCCTGTCGAGCACAGGATACCATATCAGGATGTCGCCGTTGAGCCCCTTGTGTCCAGGTTCGCTCTCTGTAGTCCAGTCGTCGTAGTCAGGCGAGCGCCCGTCGTGCGGTTCGCCGTTAGCCAGTTTTCCGCCTATACCGATAATGAATACGGCGCCATATTTCTTGCATATCAAGTCTTCGCGTTCCTTAGCCGTCTTGTCGGGATACATCTTCAGCAAGTCTTCGCTGTGGATGAAATGAATGTTGTCTGGCAGGAAAGGCTTGATGTTCGGATAACTCTCGCAAACGAGGAATTCCGTTCGCAGTATTGCCGAGTAAATCCTTCTCACGATGTCTTTCAGGAAGTCCAGGTTTCGCTGTCCCTCTTTCATCACCATTTCCCAGTCCCATTGGTCCACGTATAGAGAGTGAAGGTTGTCAAGTTCCTCGTCGGCCCGAATAGCGTTCATGTCGGCATACACCCCGTAGCCCGGTTCCACTTTGTATTCGGCGAGCGTGAGTCGTTTCCATTTTGCCAGCGAGTGTACCACTTCGGCTGTGGCATCCCCCAGATCCTTTATCGGGAAGCTCACGGGGCGCTCCACTCCGTTCAGGTCGTCGTTGATTCCGAGTCCTTTCATTACGAACAGTGGTGCCGTGACGCGTCTTAGTTTCAGTTCTGTAGACAGGTTCATCTGAAAGAACTCCTTTATTGTCTTGATGCCTTGCTCCGTTTGTTTCATGTCAAGCAAGGCTTTATAGTCTGCTGGTTTTATCAATTTGCTCATATATTTCTTGATTTGTTTGTTAAATCAAGTGCAAAGGTATGAAAATATATTCAGATGTAAATAAAATATATGGAAATAATTTCAAAATGATATTAATAATTGTTCCGTTCCGTCGTTTTGAAAGGATTAAGGATATACTCCATTGTCTGTTATAAAAGTATAGTTGCTGAATATCGGGATTTGATATAAAATCATTACCTTTGCACAAGCATCAGCTAAAAATAGAAAATAAACACAAAAGATGAAAACGATTTTATATCTCACCCGCCATGGTGAAACCGTGGACAATGCCAACAAGATAATGCAGGGACAAGTGCAGGGGCAGCTCAACGAAAAGGGCATTGCCCAGGCGCAGCAGCTCTCAAGGGAACTTGCCAATAAGCATTTCGATGCTTTTGTGTCGAGCGACCTGAAGCGCTCCATCGACACATGCCGCATCGTTGCCGGGCCGCATCATGCCGAAGTAACCACAACTCCGCTCTTGAGAGAGCGCGACTGGGGAAGTTTTACGGGCAAATACATTCCTGATTTGGAGCATGCCGTATGGCCTGACGACGTGGAGCCACTTGACGAGCTGAAAGAGCGCGCCCGAAAATTTCTGGATTTTATACGCAAGGAATATCCGGGCAAGACAGTGCTTGCCGTGGGACACGGAATCATAAACAAAGCAATCCAGGCTGTATATTATAATAAGGAAATGCGTGATATACAGCGCATGACGAATGCTGAGGTTAGAATACTCGAACTGTAAGGGAATTTCTGTTTTCCCTTATTTTATGCTGAAGAATACCGAAACCGATACACTTATTATCAATAATATTGCTGCTATCATAATGATTGGCTTTTTAGGTGATTAATAATTTATTTGACACAAAAATAGGCATTTCTCCGTTATGTTGTTGCCGAAAAAAGGGGAAATGCCTTTTTTTATATGGATTTTATGATACGCTAACGTTTTTTTGCAATATAAACTGCATATATATCTGAAATCCGACTTTTTGACCACTTTCTTCTTAACCCCCGAAAAATCCTGTTTCTGAGCCGAGCAATGCTTTTTCGGGAGCAAAGCATTGCTTCTCTCCCCGAAAAGCATTGCTTTGCTCCAAAATAAGCAATGCTTGGGCAGCGAAAAACAAAAAATCGGGGGAGCGGAACGCGAAAAAGTGTTCTAAACTTCTTATTCGTGCAAAAATAGTTCAAAAGGGTACATTATTAATGTGCGTGCGTCTATATAATATATATAATATGGTGTGGCTACGGCATATCATACAACAAGAAAAATCAAAACAAATATCATAATGAAGAAATCATTAATATCTGCTGTTGCGGCAATGATGATGCAGCAGGGCGCTGCATGGGCGGGCGACATCTACGTGTCTACCTCGTTCCATGAACCGGCAAATGAAGGACTGCGCTTTATATACA
>CAKQDG010000035.1 GCA_934219025.1 uncultured Prevotella sp.
ATTTGTAGTCCCTAGGAGAGTCGAACTCCTCTTTAGAGAATGAAAATCTCTCGTCCTAACCGATAGACGAAGGGACCGTGCTTTTAATTTTTGCGGTGCAAAGTTACGGCAAAGAAATTAAATGAGCAAATATTTTCAACAGAAAATTCAAAAAATCTGTTTTTTTGCATTGTTTTTATGGATTTTATGCCCAAATCAGGATGTTTTTTGATAATTTTGCGAAGAAAAATATGTTGTCAAGCGTCAATGTCATAGTGCTCCGCGCCTTCATGTTCGGCGACACGAAGATGATGGTGGATGTTCTCTCGCGCGAGGAGGGCAGGATGTCGTGTGTCTTCAAAACCGGTTCATCAAAAAGGGGGAAGAGCCGCCGGCAGATTTTCCAGCCCCTGTCGCAACTTGAGCTCACGCTTGAAAGAAAAACCCCGGGACAGCTTGCCACGATAAGGGATGCCCACATCAGCACTGCGTTCAGATCGGTGCAGTTCGACCCCTACAAGCTTTCCATCACAATGTTTCTTGCCGAAACGCTTTGCAGCGTGACAAAATCGGAACAAAGTTCGCCCACCCTATTCGACTATATCAGCGACAGCATACAGTGGCTGGACAATGCCGATGCAGGTTTTTCAAATTTCCACCTTGTCTTTTTGATGCGCCTCACCAAGTTTATCGGTTTTTTCCCAAACACCGAAGACTATACCGAAGGCTACTGCTTTGATATGGAAAACGGATGTTTCGTGCCGTTTGCCACAAGCGAGCACGGGTTTCTCAACGCCGAGGAAACAAAAAAGATGCACGCACTGATGCGCATGAACTACAGCACTATGCACCTTTTCCGGATGTCGCACACGGAGCGCAACCGCTGTCTTGACGTTATCATGGAGTTTTACGCCATGCACGTGCCAAATTTCGGAGAATTGAAATCAATAAAGATTCTGAGAGAGATTTTTTCACCTATATAATATATATAACATTGACCTACACGAAGTCTACACTTAAAGCTACATCAAAAAAACAGACATCCGAATGCCGACAACAAGCACCCCGGCCGCTACCATACACTGAAAAGAAAACAAACAACAGCTGCTAACCGTATACTACAGGATGTCCGGCGAATCAAGTTCAGTATATTTGCAAGCGTTTTAATCATCAACAATCTAAACGCAACATTTATCATGAACAAAACACTCTACACTTTCACCGCCGCAACTATGGGAGCAGAAGCTGCACAAACACTATACGACCTTAGGTGGATGCTCGTTTTCATAGTGTGGCTTCTCGCGGCAAACCTGTGGTTTAGTATCTCAGGCAAAAGGAAATCCGGACAATCATTCTGCATAACGCAAGAGGTTCGAAGCACCTGCAACAAGCTGGTGGATTACCTGGCATATCTGATGTCTGGCGCAATTCTCGGACTTGCCATATTCGAACCGCTCGGTATTGCCGAACACACAGCAACAGCGGCAACGGGACTTGCCCTTGGTTGCATTTGGGAATTGGAGAGCATCGCGGACAATATCTGCAAACTGCACGGAATAGAAGTTGAACACAGCGCAAGAAAGATTCTCTCGCGCCTGCTCAAGAGCAAATTCAAATGGCTCAGCGAAGAATAAACACACAGTAATACAAACTTAAAAAAATATTTCAGAACCATGAGAGACATTAAAACAATTTTCATTCACTGCACGGCCACGAAACAGACCGCGACACCAGAGTCAATAACCGAAAGCTTCAAGAAAAGAGGCTGGAAATTTCCGGGCTACCATTATCTCATAACACCCGAGGGAAAAACCTTGCAGCTTCTCGACATCTCACTGCCAAGCAACGGAGTGAAGGGACACAATACCGAATCAATAAACATTGCCTATATAGGCGGAGTAACAGACAACGGAAAACCGACAGACAACAGAACCATAGAACAAAAAGCAGCGATAGTGCATCTGTTGATACAACTGAGAGAGAAATTTCCGCATTCGCACATCATGGGACACCGCGATATCTGGAGCACTCGCGACAGCAGAAAATGGAAGAAAAACTGTCCATGTTTCAATGCAACAGAAGAATACAAATATATTTAAGGCTGCGGAAAACACATTCAAGACAAAACAGAAAAAGGACCCGTGCATCACTGCAAGAGTCCTTTTCCGTTTGCCCGACGGCAAACCATCAAAATCTTAAATCTATAGCGGAAAGAACAGGATTCGAACCTGCGAAACGCTTTAGACGTTTACACGCTTTCCAGGCGTGCCTCTTCAACCACTCGAGCACCTTTCCCCTTTCAAGCCACACCCGAGATGCAGCTTATCTTTTGCAAAGATAATGCAATTTTGTTTCTGGCAAAAATATTTGTGCAACATTTTTTATATTCACCAACAAATCCATAATCATGCAATATAAACAAGGCATTATTTATTTAGATTAATTAATACCAATACGTTAAAGTTTGTTTACACTCAGCAACAATCAACAGGCGGTTTCAATAGGAAGTTTGTCTTTCAACAAAAAAAATATCTCCACGCAGATTAAAGCAAATACTCACCTCGAAAAGAAAGACAATGGAGTAAAAACAAAAACTCTATTGACAACACAACATGAAAATCAATCAACAATCACAATATAAATTATGTTAATTAAACCATATGTCAATTCACATCCATAAACTTCCAAAAGAAACGCCACAGCACCTCAACGAGAAAACATCAAAATTAAAAAAATACGGTGTTTTTGCAAATTTGTGGAGTAAAGTGGTGGAGTGTGGGGAAAAATATGTAACTTTGAAGCCGAATAACCCCATATATTATGTACGTATGCGTTTTTTAGGTAACATAGAGGCAAAAGTTGATGCAAAGGGAAGAATATTCTTTCCTTCCACTTTCCGCAAGCTGCTGCAAACCTGCGGAGAGGAAAGTCTTGTGTTGCGCAAAGACGTATTCCAGCCATGTCTCGTGATCTATCCACAAAGCGTCTGGAACAAGCAGATGGATGAGCTTAGGGCGAAATTGAACAGATGGAACAAGGAACACCAGCGGATTTTCCGCCAGTTCGTTTCCGACGCAGAATCCATCACACTCGACGGAAACGGAAGATTTCTGATACCAAAGAGATACCTCGACATGGCAAACATAACACAGGGGGTGAAGTTCATCGGAATGGGCGACTCCATCGAGATATGGAGCAATGCCAACACCGAGAAGCCTTTTATGGAGCCCGAAGAATTCGGAGCCGCACTGGAAGGCATCATGGGTAATTTCACCCAGGCAACAGAGAATACTGAATTCTAAAAAAACAGAAAGAAAAAATGACCACTATCATCGATACATACCACGTGCCGGTTCTGCTCAACGAAAGCGTTGGCGGACTTGACATAAAACCTGGCGGCATATACATTGACGTTACCTTTGGTGGTGGCGGTCATAGCCGCGAAATATTGTCGCGGCTCAACGGAAGTGGGCATCTGTACAGTTTCGACCAGGATGCCGATGCCGAGAAAAACGTTGAGCCTCAAGACAACTTCACCTTCGTGCGCAGCAACTTCAGGTATCTGAAAAACTGGATGCGATATTATGGCATCGACGGCATCGACGGAGTACTTGCCGACCTCGGAGTGTCGAGCCACCATTTCGACGACGAGACACGCGGATTCTCTTTCCGCTTCGACTCACCGCTCGACATGCGAATGAACAAAAGGGGCGGCGACACCGCTGCCGACCTGCTCAACAAATGCGCCGAGGAAGAACTTGCCGACATGTTCTACCTTTACGGCGAACTGAAAAACTCCAGGCGCATAGCATCCACAATAGTCAAGGCAAGGGCACAAGCTCCATTTACTACCACACAAGACCTGATAAATGCCACGCAGCCACTGTTTCCGAAAGAAAGAGGAAAAAAGGAAATGGCAAAACTTTTTCAGGCACTGCGCATAGTGGTAAACCACGAAATGTCGGCATTGAGAGAAATGCTCGAGGCAGCAACACTCTTGCTGAAGCCCGGCGGAAGACTGTCGGTCATTACTTACCATAGTCTGGAAGACCGCATCGTGAAAAACATGATGAAAACAGGAAACCCCGAGGGTAAAATGAAGCAAGACTTCTTCGGACGGGTGGAAACACCATTCAAACTGGTAAACAACAAAGTGATTGTGCCGGATGCCGACGAACAGGAACGTAACCCACGCAGCAGAAGCGCTAAACTAAGAATTGCAGAAAAGAAATGACAGAAGACAACAAAGACATAACAGCAGGAAAGCCAGCGGAAAACAAGGAACCTGCCGACAGTCCAGACAAAAAAGAAGCTGCCGAAAAAGCTGACACAGCAGAATTGTCTGAAGCAAAAGAGGAACTGCGGCGCATCGTGCAGGAACAGGCAAGAGAAGACGAACTGCCTTTCTCTGCCGACTTCACACTGAGGAAAATCCTCGGCGGCGAATTCCTCACCGCAAAACTTCTGCGCCAACAAATATGGCTGGTGTTGCTCATCGTTGGATTCACTATCGTGTATATATCCAACAGATACAGCTGCGACCAGCAACGAATAGAGATATCAAAACTTACAAAGGAACTGGAAGAGGCAAAATTCAAGGCTATGTCGAGCACAAGCGAACTCACCGAAGTGAGCCGCGAAAGCAACGTGCTGGAAATGCTCAGACTGAATAAAGACAGCGTGCTCCACATACCCAACCAGCCACCTTATATAATAAACGTGCCGGAACAATGAGTAGACTAATAGACAAAAGCAAAATAATATTCAGGTTCAAAATCATTGCCTGGGTTGCAGTGGCTATTGGCGTATTGATCATCGGAAGGGTGATGTATATAGGCACTGTGAAACACGACTACTGGATGAAGGTGGCTGCACAGAAGAAGATAGAAAACGAACCTATCACTCCTGAACGCGGAAACATACTGAGCTGCGACGGCAGATTGCTCTCGGGCACATTGCCGGAATACGAAGTGAAAATAGACTTCAAGGTGTGCCGGCAATTCCGCGATTCGATGTGGAACGCCGATTTCAACAAAATCTGCAACGGTCTTCACCATATATTCCCCGACAAGAGCATCGCGTCTATCAGCGAACATCTAAAGAAGGGATACGAAAAGAGCAGCCAAAGCTGGCCCATAGTCAAGGGAAGGGTTACTTTTGAGCAGTTTTCGGCAATCAAGCAGTTGCCTGTATTCAACCAGCCTCCTTACAGGGGCGGATTCAACTATGAAACCTTCTCTACAAGAAAGAAACCTTTCGGCTCGCTTGCTTCAAGAACCATAGGCGACCTCGTAACCTGGAACGGAAAGGCAAAAAACGGACTCGAACAATGGTTCGACTCCGACCTTCGGGGTATACCGGGAGTGAAGAGCATAAAGAAAGTGTTCAACAAGAACATTGCCGAGGTTGAAAAAGAACCGGTAAACGGTTCTGACATCATAACGACAATCGACGTGGGGATGCAAGATCTATCAGAACGCGCCCTCGTAGAAAAACTGCGCGAGATAAACGGAAATGTGGGCGTGGCAATTGTCATGGAAGTGAAAACCGGAGACATCAAGGCTATGGTGAACATGACAAAATGTGCCGACGGCAACTACTACGAGATAAAGAACAATGCCGTTTCTGACTTGCTGGAACCGGGTTCGGTGTTCAAGACTGCATCCATAATGGTTGCCCTCGACGACGGAGTGTGCGACACCACATATATGGTAGACACGGGAAGCGGCGTCTGGGATATGTATGGAGCAAAGATGAAAGACCACAACTGGGCAAAAGGAGGATATGGGACAATATCTCTGCCCAAGACACTGGAAGTGAGTTCAAACATCGGTGTGAGCCGGATAATCGACCGCTTCTACGGCAAGAATCCGGAAAAGTTCGTGGAAGGAATAAAGCGCATCGGAATGGGGGCAAGTCTCAACTTGCCATTCGTGGGAGCTGCAAAGGCACAGATAAGAAGTCCGAAACGCAACAAGAAAGGACAGATTATCAACAACTGGTATGGCACCACACTGCCATGGATGAGTATTGGCTACGAAACCCAGATTCCGCCAATCTACACGCTAACATTCTATAATGCCATAGCAAACAACGGCAAGATGGTTGCCCCGCGCTTTGTGAAAAGCATTATGAAAGACGGAGAGATACAGAAAGAGTTTCCCACGGTAGTGATAAAAGACAAAATCTGCAAGGACAAGACTCTAAAGGAAATGCAGACCATCCTGTATCACGTGGTAAGCCAGGGACTCGGAAAACGTGCCGGTTCGCCATCGTTCAAAGTGGCAGGAAAAACTGGTACGGCACAGATTTCAAAAGGAAAGGCCGGCTACAAGAACGGACAGATGAACTATCTGGTAAGCTTTGCGGGATATTTTCCGGCAGACAACCCGAGATACAGTTGCATCGTGTGCATACAGAAGCCCGGACTGCCAGCATCCGGAGGATTGCAGAGCGGTGCCGTGTTCCACCAGATATCCGAAGGAATTATGGCACAAAGCCTTAAACTCCTTGCCATAGACGCACGAGACTCTTCGTCGATTCTTGTGCCGAAAGTTAAAAACGGCAATATCCTTGCAGCCGACTACGTTCTGTCGCATCTGAAGATAAGGACAAACAACGGATGGAACGGCAGTTATGCAAGCGGCAATCCCGTATGGGGAAAAGCCGAAGAACGCAGAGGCAGCGTGACCCTTGTAAAGGAACCGGTATACGCAAAAAGCATAATGCCAAACGTTATCGGGATGGGGGCAAGAGATGCCGTCTATATCCTTGAGTCGAGAGGCTTGAAAGTTACAGTCTACGGCAGGGGTAAAGTGTATGAACAAAACATTGCTGCCGGATCAAAGATAAAGAAAGGACAACGCTGCATAATTAAATTGAACATTTAACTGAGAAAACAAAAAAAATATAAAAGCTATGAAGTTAGAAACACTTTTGGAGAATATAAATCCTATTGCCGTTGTAGGCAATACGGATATTGAAATAAGCGGAGTGAACATCGACTCGCGCCGCATAAAAGAAGGCCACTTGTTTATTGCACAGCGTGGCACACAGGTTGACGGACACAAGTTCATCCCCAAAGCCATAGAACAGGGAGCCAAGGCTATACTCTGCGAGGAAATGCCGGAAGAGAAAACCGATGGCGTAACATATATTCAGGTGAAGTCTACCGAAGACGTGGTGGGCAAAGTTGCAACGGTATTCTACGGCGATCCCTCAAAGAAGCTGAAGCTTGTGGGAGTGACCGGCACAAACGGCAAGACCACCATCGCCACTTTATTATATAATATGTTTCGCAAGTTCGGATACAAATGCGGACTGCTCTCTACCGTGTGCAACTATATTGAAGGCGAGGCAATTCCAGCTGACCATACCACCCCAGACCCTATAGAACTGAACTATCTGCTTGGAAAAATGGTGGAAGCCGGATGTCAGTATGCATTTATGGAGTGCAGTTCACATGCCATAGCGCAAAAGCGCATCGGCGGACTGAACTTTGCCGGAGGTATATTCACAAACCTGACACGCGACCATCTGGACTACCACAAGACTTTCGAGAATTATCGCAATGCAAAGAAAGCCTTCTTCGACATGCTGCCAAAAACGGCATTCGCAATAACCAATGCCGACGACAAGAACGGTATGATTATGGTGCAAAACACCAAGGCCACAATAAAGACATACTCCACACGCTCTATGGCAGACTTTAAGGCTAAGATACTGGAGTGTCACTTCGGCGGAATGTATCTCGAAATCGACGGCAGGGAAGTTGGCGTGCAATTTATCGGAAAGTTCAACGTGAGCAACCTTCTTGCCGTTTACGGAGCTGCTGTCATGCTCGGCGAAAAACCTGAAAACGTCTTGCTCGTGATGAGTACACTGAAGAGTGTGAGCGGCAGGTTGGAGCCAATTCAGTCGCCAGAGGGCTATACGGCAATCGTGGACTATGCCCACACACCAGACGCACTGGAAAATGTATTGAATGCCATACACGAAGTGCTCAACGGAAAGGGACACGTGATAACCGTATGCGGAGCGGGCGGCAACCGCGACAAGGGCAAGCGCCCGCTTATGGCACAAGAGGCAGTGAAACAGAGCGACAAGGTTATAATAACAAGCGACAATCCACGCTTTGAAGAGCCTCAAGACATCATAAACGACATGCTTGCCGGACTCGACAAGGAGCAGATGAAAAAAGTGGTGAGCATCGTAGACCGCAAGGAAGCCATACGCACAGCATGCATGATGGCACAAAAAGGTGATGTCATACTCGTGGCAGGAAAGGGACACGAGGACTACCAGGAGATAAAAGGCGTGAAACATCACTTCGACGACAAAGAGGTGTTGAGGGAAATCATGGGTGAATAGCCTCATCAACCACATTCCTGATAAAGCAAAGGAAACAAATAACAATATAAACAATATGTGGAGACAGTGAGGACAAGAGTTGCAAAAATTCTTCATACTTCACTCTTCATCCATCATTAAAAATTATGTTATACTATTTATTCAGATTTTTAGAGCAGTTTGGCATCCCAGGGAGCCACATGTGGGGATATGTTTCATTTCGTGCCCTGCTGGCCTTGATTCTGTCGCTCATAATATCAGCATGGTTCGGCGAGAAATTCATTAAATATCTCAAGGGCAAACAAATCACCGAAACACAGCGCGATGCAAAGATCGACCCCTTTGGGGTAAAGAAAATCGGAGTGCCGTCAATGGGAGGAATTATTATCATTGTGGCAATTCTGCTGCCTGTGATATTGCTTGGAAGAATGAGAAACATATATCTCATTCTTATGATTGTTACCACAATATGGTTAGGATTCCTTGGAGGCCTCGACGACTTTATCAAGATTTTCCGTCACAACAAAGAGGGTTTGCCTGGGAAATTCAAAATCGTTGGACAGATTAGTATCGGCCTCATCGTTGGCATAATACTGTGGCTCAGCCCTGACGCCAAGGTGAACGAGAACTTAACGCTGAAAAAAGAGAACGGCACGGAGATTGTTGTAAAACACCGTGCTGAACCGGTAAAGTCGCTGAAAACCACAATACCGTTTGTCAAGGGACACAACCTGGACTATGCAAACATCATGGCATTCTGCGGGAAATACAAAGTTGCAGCAGGATGGATTCTGTTTGTCATAATGACTATTCTCGTAGTAACGGCAGTGTCTAACGGAGCCAACCTCAACGACGGAATGGACGGCATGTGTGCCGGGAATTCAGCTATAATAGGTGTTGCCCTCGGCATATTCGCATACGTGAGCAGCCACATTGAATATGCGGCATATTTCAATATTATGTATATCCCTGGAGCACAGGAGCTCGTTGTGTTCCTATGCGCCTTTATCGGTGCGCTCATAGGATTCTTGTGGTATAATTCATATCCGGCTCAAGTCTTTATGGGCGACACTGGGTCGCTGACAATCGGCGGCATCATTGGAGTATGTGCCATCATTATACACAAGGAACTTATGCTTCCGATACTTTGTGGCATATTCTTTGTAGAAAGCTTGAGTGTCATACTGCAGGTTTACGTGGCAAAATGGGGCACGAAACACGGCAAGAAAATGCGCATGATCAAGCGTGCACCGCTTCACGACACATTCCGTACTACAAACGAACAGCTTGACCCGCAAATCAAGTATCTGTTCAAAAAACCGAATACCGCAGTCCATGAATCGAAAATCACCATACGGTTCTGGATTGTAACCATAATCCTTGCGGCATTAACTATAATAACACTGAAAATGAGATAGTTGGATTTGAAATCAAGGAATGGGAATTAGAGACTAAATGAAGTAAGCTCTCACAGAACTCTCAATTCTATCAGTTCTCTCAGAATTTCCAATACTCTTATATCCATAAAAAAAAAGAAAATGAAAAGGATAGTAATACTTGGAGCCGGCGAGAGCGGTGCAGGAGCTGCCGTACTGGCAAAGGAAAAAGGTTTCGACGTGTTCGTTTCCGATATGTCTAACATTAAAGACAAATACAAGAAACTCATGGACGACCATGGCGTGGAATGGGAAGAAGGTCATCACACGGAAGAGAAAATTCTCAATGCCAATGAGATTATCAAAAGTCCGGGCATCCCGAAAGAAGCCCCTATGATACAGAAGTGTATTGCCAAAGGCATCCATATCATCAGCGAAATAGAATTTGCTGGTAGATATACTGATTCTAAGATGATTTGCATCACTGGAAGCAACGGCAAAACCACAACTACGTCTTTAATCTACCACATCTTCAAGAATGCTGGATATGATGTGGGACTGGCAGGAAATATCGGCAAGAGTCTGGCACTGCAGGTTGCTGAGACGCCCCACAAATATTACATTATCGAACTGAGTTCTTTCCAGCTCGACAACATGTACGACTTCCGGGCAAACATTGCAATCCTGCTCAACATAACTCCTGATCATCTCGACCGTTACGAGTTTTGCATGCAGAACTATGTAGATGCCAAAATGAGGATTATACAGAACCAGACCGACGAAGACTCGTTTATCTTTTGGAACGACGACCCTATAATAAAGAAAGAACTGGACAAATACGACATCCATGCCGTGAAATGCCCGTTCTCGGAACTCAAGGAAAAAGGTTCCATAGGATATATAGAGGAGGGGCAGTACAAAATAGAATACCCTACCCCATTCAACATGGAGCAGGAGGAACTGAGTCTTACAGGCAAACATAACATTTACAACTCGCTTGCTGCCGGAATTGCAGCAAACATCGCCGGAATTAAGAAGGAAGACATCAGAAAGAGCCTAAGCGACTTCCCCGGTGTAGAGCATCGTTTGGAAAAGGTGTGCACCGTTGGTGGCGTGAATTACGTGAACGACTCGAAGGCTACAAACGTTGATGCCTGCTGGTATGCCCTTGAAAGTATGAAGACGCCAACTATCCTAATCATTGGCGGTAAAGACAAAGGCAACGACTATAATGCAATAAAGGATCTGGTAAAACAGAAATGCGCAGGACTTGTGTATCTTGGGGCCGACAACAAGAAGCTCCACGATTTCTTCGACGGTATGGGAATCCCCGTAGCCGACACCCACAGTATGAAAGACTGTGTCAAGGCTTGCGTCGAGATGGCAAAGCCTGGAGATACGGTCCTGTTGAGTCCGTGTTGTGCCAGCTTCGATCTTTTCAAAAACATGGAAGACCGCGGCGAACAATTCAAGGCATTGGTAAGAAATCTTTAAGTGGTAAGAAATAAAAAAACTATTAATATAAATTTGATTCGGGGAGAGACAAACTAATAATGGCAGAAAAGACAACATCAAACAGCAAGCTGAAAGGTGATGGCACCATATGGGCAGTGTTTTTCATACTCTGTCTGATAAGCATCGTTGAGGTGTTCAGTGCCTCAAGCAATCTCACTTACAAGACATCAAACTATTGGGGTCCTGTAATAAAACACACACTTCTGCTCGGAGTGGGCGTTATGTTCATGATTGCCACGATGAATATAAAATGCAAATATTTCAAACTTGTAACGCCAGTTGCACTGTTTGTGTCATTAATAAGTCTGCTGCTATGCTTTGTTTTCGGTGCCGTGAACGACGGACACCGCTGGATTCCGATACCAGGTATCGGTCTGCAGTTCCAACCATCCGAAATAGCCAAAGGGGCTGTGGTGATGGCAACAGCACAAATTCTGAGCGCCATGCAAACGGAGCACGGCGTTGACAAGCTGGCTTTCAAATTCATATTTTGGCTAAGTTTTGTCTTTCTCGGACTTATCGGACTGGAAAACCTGTCTACTGCAGCCTTACTCGGACTTGTAGTAATAATAATGATGTGGATTGGCAGGGTGCCGGGCAGGCAACTCGGAAGGTTGTTAGGTGGCATAGCCATAGTAATCGTTGTGGCAATCAGTAGCATCATGATACTTGGCACCGACAAAAAGAAACAGGATGTCGGTAATCCCAAAATGGCAATGGTGGAAAGCACTGCCAACAAAGACGCCGATGCAGTAAACAAGAAAGAGAGCAAGGGTATCTTCCACCGCTTTGACACTTGGAAGAGCAGAATAGACAAATTCCTTGATGGGGAGCAGGTTCCACCCGAGGAATTCGACCTGAACAATGAAGCACAAGTGGGCTACTCTAACATTGCCATAGCCTCATCAAACATGGTGGGCAAAGGGCCTGGCAACTCCATTGCACGCGACTATCTACCACAGGCTTTCTCCGACTTTATCTATGCCATCATCGTAGAAGAAATGGGCGTTACAGGAGCATTTATCGTATGTCTGCTTTACCTTATCCTGCTATTCCGAACAGCAAAGATAGCAAGCAGATGTGTGAACACGTTCCCCGCATTGCTGATAATGGGATTTGCACTATTACTTGTTACCCAGGCTTTGTTCAATATGGCAGTTGCCGTGGGACTTGCCCCGGTAACGGGTCAACCTCTGCCGCTGATAAGTAAAGGTGGAACATCATCGATAGTTAATTGCGTATATATCGGCGTAATATTAAGCGTTAGCTATTCTGCAAAGAAGAAAGACGACATGCCCACATCCAATACTACAGCAACAGCGACAAAACCAGATGCCGTAAAAGCTGTTTCGGTACAACCGGCATGACAGGCACAAAATATTTATTGAAACAATGACAATGAAAATAAAATATCAGAACTATGGATAAAGAACTGAGAATTATAATAAGTGGAGGGGGAACGGGAGGCCATATATTCCCTGCTGTCTCCATTGCAAATGCTATTAAAGCAAAACGCCCGGACGCAAAGATTCTTTTCGTCGGAGCACTCGGACGAATGGAGATGCAACGTGTGCCGGCTGCCGGCTACGAAATAAAGGGATTGCCAGTAAGAGGACTTATCCGCCCTCTTTGGTCGCCCAAGAATATCAGTGTGCTCATCGACTATCTGAAGAGCAAGCAGATGGCAAAGAAGATAATCAAAGATTTCAAGCCGATGGCAGCAGTGGGAGTTGGCGGATATGCCAGCGGAGCAACATTGGACGCAGCCCACTCGCTCGGTGTGCCGAGCCTCATACAAGAGCAGAACTCATATGCAGGAAAGACCAACAAGATGCTCTCTGCCAAGGTCAACAAGATTTGTGTTGCATACGACGGCATGGAACGTTTCTTCCCTGCCGATAAAATTATGAAAACTGGCAACCCTGTAAGGCAGAACATCGTGAATGCAACAATCTCACGCGATGACGCAATCAAACAGTTTGGACTCGACCCAAAGAAGAAAACTATCCTAATTGTAGGCGGCAGCCTGGGAGCACGCACCGTAAACGAAAGCGTATTGCAGCATCTTGATGAAATCGAAACATCAGGTGTGCAGTTCATATGGCAAACCGGCAAATACTATAATGCCGACATTATGGAGAAGATGAAAGCACATAAGCCGATGCCAATGCTCAAAGTGATGGACTTCATTTCAGACATGGGGGCAGCTTACAAGGCTGCCGACCTGGTAATCAGCCGTGCCGGAGCAAGTAGTATCTCTGAATTCTGTTTGATTGGCAAACCTGTGATTCTCGTTCCTTCGCCAAACGTTGCCGAGGACCACCAAACCAAGAATGCCATGGCTCTTGTTAACAAAGATGCAGCATTGATGGTAAGGGATGCTGATGCAAGGGAAAAAGTAATAGGACTCGCACTTGACACTGTAAAAGATGATAATAAATTAAGCCGCTTGACAGAAAACGTAAAGAAGCTTGGTCTGCCTGCATCTGCCGACATCATTGCCGACGAAGTATTGAAATTGGCAGAAAGGAAATAAAGAAAAATAAATTTATCCCGAACTGCAAGTTCTCACTGGATTCCAAGGAAACAAAAATCTTTCAGGACCCCAAGAACTCCCGGTTCTCCTATAATAAAGGAAAAAGAAAATGGAACTAAAAGATATCAGATCAGTATATTTCATAGGTGCCGGCGGCATAGGTATGAGTGCCATCGCACGATATTTCATTCATCGCGGACTTGTAGTAGCCGGCTACGACAAAACTCCGTCTAAACTCACAGCACAACTTGAGAAAGAGGGCATGCTGATTCATTATAATGAGAATGTGGACGAAATTCCACATGCCTGCAAGAAAAAAGAATCCACACTCGTTGTGTATACCCCAGCTATTCCTCAAGAACACAAGGAACTAAAGTTCTTCAATGAAAACGGTTTTGACGTTGAAAAACGTGCACAGGTTCTTGGTATGCTTACACGCACACACAAGGGGCTCTGCGTTGCAGGCACACACGGAAAGACAACAACCTCAACGATGTGTGCCCACATCATGCACCAGAGTTCTATAGACTGCAATGCCTTCCTCGGAGGAATTTCAAAAAACTATGGTACAAACTATATCTTGAGCAACAAGAGCGACTACGTTGTAATAGAAGCAGACGAGTTTGACCGCAGCTTCCATTGGCTCCGCCCGTGGATGAGTGTCATCACCTCTACCGATCCCGACCATCTCGACATCTATGGTACAAAGGAAGCTTATCTTGAGAGTTTCCGCCATTATACCACTCTCATCCAGCCGGGCGGCGCACTGATTATCCACAAGGGCCTGGAGATGAAAGCTGATGTGCAACCTGGTGTAAAGGTATATGAATATAGTCTTAACTCCGGTGACTTTCATGCCGAGAATATAAAAATAGATAATGGAGAGATTACGTTTGACTTCATCTCACCTATCGAGAACATAAAAGACGTGCAACTTGGCCAACCCGTGCCTATCAACATAGAAAATGGTGTGGCTGCAATGGCTATGGCGCAACTAAACGGTTGTTCTGCCGAAGAACTGAAATACGGCATCAGTACATACCACGGTGTAGATCGCAGGTTTGATTTCAAGATAAAGACAGACAAACTGGTATTCATGAGCGACTATGCCCATCATCCGAAAGAGATTTACCAGAGTGCAAAAAGTATCCGCGAACTTTATAAGGACAAGAAGATTACAGCTATCTTCCAACCACACCTTTATACAAGAACACGCGACTTCTACAAAGACTTTGCAAAAAGTCTGAGCCTGCTCGACAGCGTTGTGCTATGCGACATATATCCTGCAAGAGAACAGCCTATCCCAGGTGTTACGTCAAAGCTTATCTACGACAATCTTGAACCAGGTGTGGAAAAAGAAATGATCCACAAGGAAGATGTGCTCGAATATGTCAAGAGCCATGACTTTGAAGTGCTTGTAGTGCTTGGTGCCGGCGACCTTGACAATTATGTGCCGCAGATTGAGAAAATTCTTGAAGCTAAGAAAAACAATTAAGGTAAAGACAGATGCGTCCGATATACAAGAGGCTGATACTGATACTGCTCGACACAGTACTTATGGTGTATGTGTTCCTGGCAATGTTCTCGTTCAACAAACCGGACGAGAGCAAAAAAGTGTGCTCGGAAGTGAACATACAGATAGCAGACCAAAATTCCAATGGTTTCCTCAGTGCCGCCGAAGTGAAGAAGATTCTTGTGAACAACCACATGTATCCGCTGAACGCCAAGATGACACAAGTGGAACCTCGACAAATCGAGGATCTTCTGTGCCAAAGTCCATTCGTAAACACGGCACAATGCTACAAGACGCAAAACAACCACGTCTGCATAAGCATTACTCAAAGGCTGCCCATTATCAGAATCAAGAGCCAGCGTGGCGACGACTACTACATCGATGACAAGGGAGGCATAATGCCAAACTCTAAATACACATCAGATCTCATCATTGCCACCGGAAACATCAGCCAATGGTATGCACGCAACTACATCTCGCTCATGGCTAGCGTAATAATGGAAAATGATTTGTGGAAAAACATGATAGAGCAGATCAACATATTGCCAGACCATGGCATTGAACTGGTGCCGAGAATCGGCGAACATGTGGTGTATATCGGCAGTATGCCGCAATCAAAGTCTTTTTCAAAACGCAGGGAACTTGTAGAAGACTTTGTAAACCGCAAACTCACCCGTCTGGAAAAATTCTACCGATACGGACTGAGCCAAGTGGGATGGAACAAATATCCGTATATCAATCTTGAATTCGACAACCAAATAATATGTAAAAAACATAAACAGCAACCTGAAAACAATAACTAATATGCCAGCAAAGGATTTTATAGTAGCAATTGAACTGGGTTCGTCAAAGCTCCGCGGCATAGCGGGGCGCAAAAACAGCGACGGAAGCATCACGGTTTCAGCCGTAGCAAGCGACGATTCCTCGACGTATATCCGCAAGGGTATAGTGTACAACATCGAGAAAACAGTACAGAGTATCACCAACATCGTAACTAAACTAAAGACAGCTCTCAACAGAGACATCTCTCAAGTATATGTGGGAGTTGGCGGACAATCCATCCTCAGCGTGAAAAACGAAATCACACGAGACTTGCCTAAAGACACCATCATAACGCAGCAGATGGTGAACGAAATGATGGATGCCAACCGCAATAAAGCCTATGCAGACAAGGAAATCCTTGATGTTGCCATACAGGAATACAATGTGGGCAATGACTTGCAAAGCGACCCGGCTGGCATTCAAGCCGACAGACTGACTGGAAACTTTCTCAATATCCTGTGGCGCAAGGCATTCTACGACAAGCTCAACGACTGTTTTGAACGTGCCGGGGTAAATATCGCAGAACTCGACATCGCCCCGCTTGCCCTTGCCGACTGCATACTCGACGACACGGCAAAACGTGCTGGTTGCTTGCTCGTGGACCTCGGTGCCGACACCACCACTATGCTGGTTTACCACAAAAACAAACTGCGCCACATTGCAGTAATACCTCTCGGCGGAAAGAATATCACTATGGATATCTCTACTTTGAACATAGATGATATGGAAGTTGCCGAAAAGATGAAATGCAAATACGGCAGTGCTTACACCGAGCCACAGGAGCGCGACAAGACCCTGGAATATTCCATAGATATGGACCACAAAGTGTCGAGTGTGAAGTTCCAGCAAGTGGTAGAAGCGAGGATGCAGGAAATCATTGAGAACGTTTGGACACAGGTGCCGCCTGAATATCAAGACAAGCTGAATGGCGGAATAATCCTTACTGGAGGTGGAGCAAACCTGAAGAATGTGGAACTGGCTTTCCGCAAGCGCACCAAGATTGAAAAGGTAACTACAGTTCTGTTTGTGCCAGACACTGTAAACACAACAGGCAAGAACAATGCCGTGCCACACGACGGAACAATGAACACTCTGCTCGGACTGATGATGAAGGGCGACATAAACTGCGACGGCGGCGACTTGGACTTACAGCAGAACATCTTCAACAAAGAACCGGCTGCCACTCAGCTCAAGACTCCGACAGAAACAACTTCTGTAGACCCTGCATCGCCTGTACAAACGGGCACAGGCAGAGTGCCGACTCCAACAGACAAGATTATACAGGAGAAGCAGAACGACAAGAAGGAATGGGACAAAGCCGTGCTCGACAATACCATAGAGGCATACGAGCGATACAAAAAAGCTTATCCCGGCGGTGAATACGTGGCGCAAGCCAACGAGAAAATCGAAGAGATGAAGCGTAAAGAGAGTATCGGGAGCAAATGGAGCCTTTGGAAGAGAAGAATCAAAGACCTTGTTACAGAGGGCGATGACGAATAATTGCAAATTAGGACAATAAGTTCCATTTACTGTTACAGAAACTTAAAAAGACAATATAATTATGGCAGACGACAAGAAATTAGGCAGAATGGCACAAGCCTTTGGCGAGCCAGAAAAGCCCAACAGCATAATAAAGGTCATCGGTGTTGGCGGCGGTGGCGGCAATGCCGTAAACCACATGTATAAGGAAGGCATACACGATGTTACATTCGTGCTATGCAACACGGATAAAAAGGCACTCGACGATTCGCCCGTGCCTGTACACCTGCAGCTTGGCGAGGAAGGACTCGGAGCTGGAAACAACCCAGAAACGGGAAAGCAGAAAGCCGAGGAGAGCGAAGAGGAAATACGCAACATGCTCAACGACGGAACGAAGATGGTGTTCATTACGGCAGGTATGGGAGGAGGCACCGGAACAGGTGCCGGTCCGGAAGTGGCACGCATTGCCAAATCTATGGACATACTTACCGTGGGTATCGTTACAATCCCGTTCAGGTGGGAAGGAAAGAAAAAAATCCTCAAGGCTCTTGCCGGAGTGGAACGAATGGCAAAGAATGTGGATGCCCTGCTCGTGATAAACAACGAGAGACTTTTCTCCATCTACGGACAGCTTTCGGTTGAGGATGCCTTTGGAAAGGCAGACGACACATTGAGCATCGCAGCAAAGAGCATTGCCGAGATTATCACCATGCACGGCATCATAAACCTTGACTTCAACGATGTGAAGACGGTGTTGAAAGACGGAGGCGTGGCTCTGATGAGTACCGGCTACGGCGAGGGCGAGGACAGAATGAAGAAGGCTATAAACAATGCTCTCCATTCTCCACTGCTCAACGACAACGACGTGTACCACTCCAAGAAAATACTCCTCAGCGTGTCGTTCTCCGGAGGAAAAGACGGCAACGGCACTCTTATGATGGAGGAGATGACTGCCGTTACGGAATTTATGGACGGCTTCGACGACGACATCGAAACGAAGTGGGGACTCTCCACCGACCCGGAGCTCGGCGACAAAATTAAGGTTACTATCCTTGCCACAGGCTTCGGCGTGAAGGTGGAAGACGGAAAGATGAATATCACCGACAAACTTGCCATGAGCGCTGCTGATCTGCGCAAGAAGCGCGAACAGGAACAGGCGGAACAGATTCTGATTCAGAACTACTACGGCAATACGGGCAACGGTGAGGAGCGTTTCTCTCCGCGCTGCTTTATCTTCAGCAACGAAGATTTGGACAACGACAACCTTATTTCTGCCGTTGAAACGACCCCTACATACAAGCGCACGAAGATTCAGTATGACGAACTGGTGAAGCAGTCGAAGGGCGACAACGTGGCAAACGGCACGTCTGAACCAAAGGCTGCTCCCGTATCGGGCACAATAAGGTTCATGTAAACAAGACTTTACACATATATATATAACCAAATGGAAGAGGAGTTGTATGTCAATTCCTCTTCTTTTTTAAATTCATTAAAACTATGTTATACGATCAAGTAAGCAATGACATCAAGGAGGCTATGAAAGCCCGCGACAAGGTGCGTCTTGAAACCTTGCGCAACATCAAGAAGG
>CAKQDG010000036.1 GCA_934219025.1 uncultured Prevotella sp.
AGCGACCTTTGATTTTTGCCACGGCAACTTATAGATTTGCCATAACACGTTGCAAATGTAAGGATAAAATCCGAATATGCAAACGATTTCTTTATATTTCTTTAACAAGAGGGTAAGTTTAACAGAAATTAAGATAAAGGCGCGGTTTTATAATCTTCCCCTCCCCCGCCTCCCCCCTCCGGGGGCGGAGCAGTTACCTTTAGGTGTCATAAATTTACATATTTGTCATTACAAAAATCTGTATCATTACTAATTTTACCAGTAAATATTTTAGCTTTGTCATAACACGAATTTAGTAGAAAGAGTAACTGCTCCGCCCCCGGAGGGGGAGGCGGGGGAGGGGAAGAATAACTAAATCAGAAACTTCAGTATATTATCCTATGAATTTACTGGTTATAAGCTCTCGCCCACGGCATATAGCGGAATGTTCAATATATTGTCTTGTCGTTTTAGCGGAAGCATGGAAAAGCGCAGGGCATGGATGCCCCTGTGGTCAGCCAGATAGTTGTGCAGAGATGTAGCTTTAACGCTTGTGCCCCCCTTTACCTCTATCGGAAGCAGTCTGCCGTCACTCTGTATAAGGAAATCCATCTCCATCCGGCTGGTGTCAGAATTGTAGTAGTAGACATTTTGTATGCCTGTCGCCAAGAGCTGCTGCAAGACATATTGCTCTGTGAACGCCCCCTTATATTCCACGAATACAGAGTCGGACAACAACACATCCTTAGGCGCAGTATCTGCCATTGCGCCCATCAATCCGCAATCGCACAGATATAGTTTGAAAGCCGAGAGGTCTTCATAGAATTTCAATGGCAGTTCCGGCTTCGTCACCCTGTTCGTCTTATATACCAGTCCGGCATCTACAAGCCACTGTATTGCCATTTCAAAATCCTTTGCCCTTGCCCCTTTTCTGAGTGCTCTGTAAACAAACTTCTTGTTTTCTTTTGCCAACTGACCGAGTAATGACTTCCACACCATTTCAATTCGCGGCACCTCATTTGCCGGTGCATGCTTCGAAAAGTCTCCGGCATAGTTTGAAAGTATTTCATTCTGTAGAGTGCGCACATTGTTCAGGCTCTTATTTTCCACGTACGACTTGACGACCTCGGGCATTCCGCCAACATAATAATACTGACGCAGGAGTTCCTTCAATTTCTCATGAAAGGCATTGATCAGCGACTCGTCGCCGCTTTTGATTAATTCGAACAGCTGTTTCTGTCCGAGAGCTACAAGAAACTCCCCGAAGTCCATCGGAAACAGACGCAGAGTCTGCACCTTGCCGACAGGGAAAGACACTCCCTCATGCAGAGCCACCCCCAGCAATGAACCGGCAACAACGATATGATACTCCGGTGCATCCTCACAAAAATACTTCAATGCTTCGATTGCCTTTGGAAAAGCCTGTACTTCGTCAAGAAAGATAAGAGTCTTGCCGGCGATTATGTCAACTCCCGTCAATGCACTAAGTCCGCGGATAATCCTCGGAACGTCGAACCCTCCGGCATACACCGCTTGAAGGGTCTCGTTCCTGTCGCAACTAATATATGCAAGACTATCAAACTCATTCTTGCCAAACTCTTTCAAGATGTAAGTCTTGCCACACTGTCTCACACCATTGAGTATTAACGGTTTATGACATTTCTGATTTTTCCATTCAACCAATTTACTGTATATCTTCCTTTGCATACCTTACATTTTTTTACACTTAAAGTGTTACGTTTTACACACTTTTCGACACATAAAACTATCGAAACGCTACACTTTTCGACACATAAAAGTGCTGTAAAGGTACACTTTTCGACACATCCTGCAAAAAATCCACTTCTAATCGACAAAAATTTAAGGATAATTAGTGGTTCATCCGGGATATGAAGTGAAAATATGCATTATCACTCATGAGCCAAAACCTTTCAAAACAGTATGCTGTTAGGCGGTACCAAAATCAGAAAGCATTTTGGTACCGGGAGTGCAGCATTGCGATACCAACGGTATACCGCCGCTTTTTCATCGGTAAAGCAATGCTTCATTCTCATAAACCGTTGCCTCGCCATGCCCATGCTCCATCCCTCACACCCCTCACACTATCCCTCACACTGTCAATATGCTGATACCCAGAGCGTTATTGTCTGTTGGTGAGGGTGTGAGGGTAAAAAACGCAAAAAACTTTTTTTATATCACACCGAACTGATGCAAGAACACCACGAGGATAAGCAGCGGACAAACAAACTTTACGCTATACAGATACAGGCGGAAAAACCTTCCGCGCATGGTGTCCATATTGGTATACTCCTCGCGAAGCAGCTTGTTGGGCACATACCAGCCAACAAACAAGCAGGTGAGGAAACCGCCCATCGGCAGCATTATCTGACCGGTGAGGAAATCAAACCAGTCGAACATCGACTTGCCGCCCATGCTCAGAAAATCCCAGTCGCCGAGCGACAGCGAGCAGCACGCCGCTATCAAGGAGCAAATCACCGTAACCGTGGTTGCCGCCGTCTTGCGGCTCTTGTGATACTCCTCCTGAAAAAACGCCGTGCTCACCTCGTGGAGCGAAATCAGCGACGTCAGGGCAGCCAGCGACAGCAGCGCATAGAAGCCCAGAGCCACGATATAGCCTACAATCGGCATACTGGAGAAAGCCTGCTCAAACACGTTGGGCAGAGTGATGAAAATCAGCGACGGACCCGAATCCGGGCTTACGCCCACAGAGAAAGCCGCCGGGAAAATCATCAGTCCGGCAAGTATCGCCACAACGGTGTCTATCACGCAAATCTGCACCGCGCTGCGCGTCAAGTCGGTCTGCTTGGAGAAATACGACGCAAAGGTACACAGGCAGCCCATGCCGATGCTCATGGAATAGAACGACTGTCCCAAGGCTCCCAGAAACACATCCTTCGACACCTTCGACATGTCGGGCTTGAACAGAAACTCCACGCCCTTCCATGCCCCCGGCAGCATGCAAGATGCCACCACAAGGATAATCAGAAGCACAAACAGAGCCGGCATAAGCATCTTTGATGCCTTCTCGATGCCGTTGCGCACGCCGCGCACTATCACGAAATGCGTTACGCCGAGAAATGCCACCGACCAGAACACCGGTTTCCACGGGTTCTTCTCAAACGCCGTGAAATAGTCGGCAAAATACTGCGGACTGCCGTGCAGATGTCCTATCGCCGAAGCAAAGATATACTGGAAACACCAGCCCGACACCACGGCATAATATCCCGTGATGATAAATCCCGTGAGCACGCCGAGGTAGCCTATCAGCGCCCATGGCGTGCCGCCAGACAACTTGCGGTAGGCGCGCGCCGTGTTGCTTGCCGAATTGCGCCCGATTATAAACTCGTTTATCATGCACGGTATGCCGAGCACAAACACACACAATATGTATATGAATATAAACGTGGCACCGCCATTCTGACCTGCCATATATGGGAAACGCCACACGTTGCCCAGTCCCACGGCGCTACCCGCCGTGGCGAGAATCACGCCCAGTTTACTTCCAAAGTTTGCTCTCTCCATTTTTCTTCTCTTAATTAATTTTTTTTATTGGACATCTCGGACGGCTCGGACTTCTCAGACCACTCCGAGCCGTCCGAGTTGTCCGAGCCGTCCGAGAAGTCCGAGAAGTCCGAGAAGTCCGAGTTGTCCGAGCCGTCCAAAAAATCCCTCTTTCCTCCTAATTAATTGCAAAATTACAAATTATTCCGTACTTTTGCATCAAACTATAAAGAAAATATGAACAAAACATCTAATTTATTATCCGTCTATCCCCTCTCAACCATCTGTATAATAACAATTTGGGTGTTGTGCTTCTGCACTCCGCCACACACTCCGCTCGACAATGTGCCGCTCATGGACAAGTGGACACACATCCTGATGTATTGCGGCACGTGCACCGTGATGTGGGCAGAAACACTGCGCTCCAGTCGTCCGTTTCCCGGCTTGCGCCGCATGCTCCTCTATGTATGGCTATGCCCCGTGTTGATGAGCGGACTGATAGAGATTCTCCAGGCAAACTGCACCGGAGGCAGGCGCAGCGGCGACTGGCTCGACTTCTTTGCCAACAGCATCGGGGCAACGCTCGGCTTCCTGCTCGGCTGCGCCTTGCTGAAATGGGGTAGGGGATGGATAAAGGGAAAACGCAAATAATAATAATTGCCTTAACACTTTGCCGTTAGCATAATTTACTGTAAATTTGCACTGTAATCGTGAGCCTGTCGAGCCTGTTGGGTCTGTTGGCATTGGTCTGTCGGCTTTATTAGTCTATCGGTCCTATTAGTCCTTATTGGTCTTATCGGTCCTATTAGCCTTATTGGTCTTGTCGGTCCTATTAGTCCTTATTGGTCTTATTAGTCCTATTAGTCCCATTACTCCCAGTTCTCCCATTACTCCCATTAAAAAAAAGAAAAAAATGAAAAAAGCAATATCCCCCCTCTTCGCGCTTATCCTGGTAGCGCTCCTTCTCACCTCCTGCGGAGGAAAGAAATTCCATATCGACGGCACCATAACACAAGCCGCCGATTCCACACTCTATTTCGAGAACATGAGTCTCGACGGCCCCGTGGTGGTAGACTCCGTGAAACTCTCTGCCGACGGCAATTTCAAGTTCTCCGACGACGCACCGGCAGCCCCCGAATTCTATCGCCTGCGCATAGCCAACCAGATAATCAACCTCAGTGTTGACTCCACCGAAACGATACACGTAAAGGCCGACTATCCACACATGTCGACCAACTACACCGTGGATGGCTCCGCCGAATGTGCCACGATAAAAGACCTGGCACTCAAGCAGATAAACCTGCAGTCGTTTGTCATGGGCATCGAAAACAATCCCGCCATAGGATATGATGCCGCCGAAGACACCATAGCCAAGGTGATCGACCAGTATAAAGACTATATCAAGCGCAACTACATCTACAAGCAGCCGATGAAGGCATCCTCATACTTCGCACTATTCCAGACCATCGGCAGCCGACTGATATTCAATCCGCGAGAGAGCAAGGAAGACATCAAGGCTTTTGCTGCTGTGGCAACAAGCTGGGACACCTTCTATCCAGGGTCGCTCAGAGGAGAAAACCTACACAATATCGCACTCGAGGGAATGAAAAACGTGCGCATCATAGAGAGAAAAATAGCTCAAAGCGAGCAAGGCATAGACCCCGCGAAGGTGAACACATCGAATATCATTGAAATTGCGCTCCGCGACAACCACGGAAACTTGCGACGCCTCACCTCGATGAAGGGCAGCGTGGTGCTCCTCGACTTCCACGTGTTCGGGGCTGAAGGCTCCACACAGCGCATCATGCAGCTACGCGAGATATACAACAAATACCACTCCCGCGGACTCGAAATCTTCCAGGTTTCGCTCGACCCCGACGAGCATTTCTGGAAAACACAGACAGCGGCACTGCCCTGGATTTGCGTGCACGACGACGATGCCATGAACTCCAGTCTGCTCGTGCAGTACAACATCCAGCGCCTGCCAACATTCTTCCTCGTAGACCGCAACAACGTGCTCTTCAAGCGCGACTCTCAGATAAAAGACCTCGACCAGGCAATTCAAAGCCTGCTATAAAATAGAATTCATTGTTATTATCATTATTATAGGTATGCGCACACGCGCATACCTATAATAATATATGCTCCTCCCATCAGCCCTCCCAGTCCTATGGGGCCTATCAGTCCCATCAGTCTCATCAGTCCAGTCCCATCAGTCTCATTAGTCCCATCAGTCTCATTAGTCCTCCCAGTCCTCCCATCCTTCTCCCCCAAGAAAAACCTAACAAGATGTAACAAATCCCCCTCAATAATTTACAGTTTTTGTTGTATTTATACCCTTAAATTACTATTTTAGTTAAAATTTAAGCCCAAATATGCTTTTTCTGTTCGTTTGTTTTGCAAGAAATTAAAATAATAACTAATTTTGCAAAAACGTAACAAAATTATAATTTATTCATTCATTAATTTAGGAAGAGAGTATTTATGGAAAAAAGACTAACGATGCTGTTGGCCTCGCTATTCCTTTGTCTTGGAATGGCCATGGCTCAGACAGAAGTCTCAGGTACCGTGATATCTCAAGATGATGGCGAGCCAGTTATTGGTGCTACCATCAAAGTAAAGGGCACGAATACGGGTGTCGTTACGGATATCGACGGTAAGTTCACTCTGAGTTCCGCAACAGCTAATCCTGTTCTTACGATTAGCTATATCGGTATGGAAACTCAGACGGTGAAAGGAAAAAAAGGTATGAAGATTGTACTTAAACCTGAAGATGCGCACCAGATTCAGGAAGTCGTCGTTACTGGTATTATGAAGCAGGATAAACGTTTATTTACTGGTGCAACAACAAAAATCGATGCCGACAAAACCAAACTTGATGGTGTTGCCGACCTTACTCGTGGACTTGAAGGACGTGTTGCAGGTGTGCAGCTCGAAAACGTATCCGGTACTTTCGGTACGGCTCCTAAAATCCGCGTGCGCGGTGCTTCGTCAATCTATGGTTCGTCAAGCCCGTTGTGGGTTGTCGATGGCGTCATTATGGAAGACGCCGTGAACGTGAGTTCAGACGACCTCTCTTCTGGTGATGCACAGACTCTTATCGCAAATGCCATCGCTGGTCTTAACCCTGATGATATCGAGAGCTTCCAGGTGCTGAAGGATGGTTCTGCAACTTCTATCTACGGTGCACGCGCCATGTCTGGTGTGGTTGTCGTTACAACTAAGAAAGGTAAGGCCGGAAAAAGCTCTATCAACTATACAGGTGAGTTCTCTTATCGCTTGAAGCCAAGCTATAGCAACTACAACATCTCTAACTCTCAGGAGCAGATGGGTATCTATAAGGAAATGGCTGCAAAGGGATGGTTGGAGCTCGCTTCTCTGGCTAACAGCTCTACATCTGGTCTTTATGGTAAGATGTATAACCTCATAACTCAGTATAACGAGTCTAACGGTCAGTTTGGTCTGCCTTATACACAGGCTGCAATGAACGCTTATCTGCAGCAGGCTGAGTATCGCAACACAGACTGGTTTGACCTGTTGTTCCACAACAACCTTACACAGAACCATTCTGTAAGTGTTTCTACTGGTACAGACAAGGCCAACCTCTATGCATCTGTATCTGTTTACGATGATCCGGGATGGACCGACCGTAGCGAGGTGCAGCGTTACACTGGCGTGATGAATGCTACTTTCAATCTGAGCAAGAAACTGAGCGTTACTCTCCGTACTAATGCCAGCTACCGCAAGCAGCAGGCTCCTGGTACTCTGAACCAGAGCGTCGACCCTGTAAGTGGTGCCGTTAGCCGCGACTTCGATATCAACCCGTTCAGCTATGCATTGAATACATCACGTACTCTGGATCCAAACCAGTCGTACACTCGCAACTATGCTTCATTCAATATCTTTGATGAGTTGCAGAACAACTACATTGACATTAATGTGCATGATATAAAGTTCCAGGGCGAAATCGCTTGGAAGCCTATCAAGCATGTTGAGGTGAATCTCCTTGGCGACTATCGTACGATGCGCTCTTCTCGTGAGCATATCGTAATGAACAACTCTAACCAGGCTGAGGCTTACCGTGCAGGTGTTGACAATCCTAATATCATGTACAGCAACACTTATCTGTACACTGACCCGGATGTGAAGAATGCTCTTCCTATTTCTGTTATGCCAACCGGCGGTATCAACATTATGGACGAGAACTCTGTTACTCAGCTCGACTTCCGTGGAACTGTTCGCTACGACAATACTTGGAACAACACTCACATCTTCAATGCCCTCGCCGGTATGGAGGCTAACCGCGCCGACTACGACGCTCGCCACGATGAGGAGTATGGTATCGACTACAACAACAGCCGTTTGCAGTCTCTGCCGTATCAGTTCTACAAGCAGGCTAAAGAGGAAGGCCTTGAGCGCGTGCAGTATTCCAAGTCTTGGAACCGCCGCCTTGCTTACTTCGCTTTCTTGAGCTACTCTTACAAGGGACGCTATACAGCAAGTGTTACCGGCCGTTATGATGGATCAAACCAGTTGGGACGCTCCACAAGTTCTCGTTGGTTGCCTACATGGAACATTTCAGGTGCATGGAACGCTCATGAGGAGGATTGGTTCCGCAACTGGTCTATGGCTCACAAAAACTGGTTGTCTCACGGTACTCTTCGCTTGAGCTACTCTCTCGTGGGTGAGCAGACATCAGCTTCAAATGCTCTCGCCGTGTTCCGCTCTGGTATCATGTGGCGTCCGCAGGGCGACCAGCAGGAAAGCTACATCTATCTTTCACAACTTGCCAACTCTGATTTGACTTACGAGAAGAAGAAGGAGTTTAACATCGGTGTTGATCTCGGTTTCCTGAACAACCGCTTGAACTTGACATCTGATTTCTACTGGCGTAACAACTACGATCTGATGGGTTATGTAAATACTCCTGGTGCAGGTGGTGAAATCCGCAAGTTCGCCAATGTGGCATCTATGAAGTCGCACGGTCTTGAGGCTACGATATCTTCACAGAATATCAGAACGAAGAACTTTGACTGGTCTACCGACTTGACATATGCTTATACCAAGACTGAGATTACTGATGTGCTCTCGCAGGCTAACGTTATTGGTCTTGTATACAACTCCGGTTCTAACATCCGCACGGGCTATCCGCACCGTTCGTTGTTCTCAATACCGTTCGTAGGTCTTAACGACGAGGGTATTCCTCAGATTATCAACGAGAAGGGTGAGGTTACTACAACCGATATCAACTTCCAGGAGTATCAGAATCTTGGCTTCCTGAAGTATGAAGGACCGACCGAGCCTACAATGAACGGTGGTCTCAACAATACTTTGAGATACAAGAACTGGCGCTTGAACATCTTCGTTACTTATTCTTTCGGTAACAAGATTCGTCTCGACCAGGTGTTCTCTTCAAGCTACTCTGATATGTCGGCTATGCCTAAGGAGTTCAAAAACCGTTGGGTTATGCCGGGCGACGAGAAGATTACTTCTATCCCTGCTATCGCCAGTGTACGCCAGTACTACAACGACACTCAGTTGAGCTATGCTTACAATGCATACAACTACTCAACAGCGCGTGTTGCTGACGGTGGATTTATCCGCTTGAAGGATGTTTCCCTGACATACGACGTGCCTCGCTCATTCTTGGCAAAAATCGGTCTGTCTACTGCAGCTATCAAGCTTGACGCTACAAACCTCTGTTTGCTGTATGCTGACGACAAGTTGAATGGTCAGGATCCTGAGTTCGTAAACTCTGGTGGTGTGGCAACTCCTTTGTCAAAGCAGTTCACGCTTACCGTTCGCCTCGGTCTTTAATTGTGTGAGACAAAATTTTGTTTAGATTCAAAAAATAGAAGGATTAAATATGAAATCATATAAATATAAGGTAATGGCTCTTGGCGTCGCTCTTGCTGGACTGGCTTCTTGCAGCGACAGCTTTCTTGACAAAGTGCCTGATGAGCGTACCGAAATCAATACTGAAGACAAGGTTATAAGCTTGCTCGTGTCGGCTTATCCTGAATCTTCTCCATCTTGGGTAGGCGAGATTTCTGGCGACAACTTGATTGACAACCTCTCGCCGCACCTCCCGACAAGTCCGGATGACAAGCAGACTCTGTCTCACTATAACTATGGGTCATACACAAAGTGGGATGACGAGATGTTCAAGTTTGAACCGGCTTCAAATGCTACTTACAGCGCACAGGACTCTCCTGGTGCTTTGTGGGGCAGTTATTACAGCTCTATTGCAACAGTAAATCAGGCTCTTGCCGGCGTAGACAGAGTTGCACCAGACGGAAACTATTCAGAAAAGTTGAAGGCAGCTAAGGGCGAGGCTCTTCTGCTTCGTGCATACGACCATTTTATGCTTGTTAATATTTTCGCTCAGGCATACAAGAACGAAGAGGCAAGCAAGAAGGATGTTGGTGTGCCGTATGTTACAGAGATTGAGGATGTCGTTTCAAAGAAATACGACCGTATCAATGTGGACAGCGTATATAAGCTGATTGGCAAGGATCTTGAGGAAGGTCTTAAGCTCATAAGCGACGTGAACTTCACTACTGCGCCTAAGTATCACTTCAATACAAATGCTGCTCACGCTTTTGCTGCTCGCTATTATCTCTATAAGCGCGATTACAATAAGGTTATCGAGCATGCCAATGCTGTTCTCGGTACAGACTCAACGAGTGTGCAGTCGATGATTATGGATATGTCGCAGTTTGACGGATGTTCTTCTGTAAAGGATTATGCCCTTATATGGTGTAGCCCTGACCAGAACTCTAACTTGATGCTTCTCAACACTTATTCGTTGATGGCGCGTCGTGCATTTGGTTACCGCTATTCTTTGGCTGGTCCTAAAGCAAGTCAGGTTATGATGTATTCCCGCAGTAGTCTGCTCTGGAGTGGTTATCCTTGCCCTGCTCAGGCAATGGTGAGCGGTCAGTTGCTTTCATCAAGCTCTCACGACTACGGAATCTTCTCTGCCAAGGCTTACGAGCAGTTCCAGTACACTGATAAGGTCTCTGGTATTGGATATGTGCATGTTATAGAGCGCCCGTTCACGGCAAACCGCCTGTTGTTGGAGCGTGCCGAGGCTGAAACAATGCTCGGCAGATATGAAGCTGCGTCAAATGATTTGCGTTGGTACTGGAACTGTACTCTTAACTCACTTGACAAAAAGTCATATAGCTTGTATGTTACTACAGGATACACAAAGTTCCTGACTGATGCTCTGTTGAAGAGATATTTCACTTATGCTGAGGATAACGAGGGTAATATTTCTGCAAGCGTAAGCCCTAACTGTCAGAAGGACTGGAACTTCACACAGAATATGAGTCCTGACTATATCGTTCCGGCAGAGGCTGTGCCTTACATGAACTGTATCAATACTTTCCGCCGCTACGAGATGGCATTCGAGGGAGTTCGTTTCTTCGACCTCAAGCGTTGGGGTATGGAATACACTCACGAGGTCGGTATAAATTCTGACAAGTATACTTTGAAGTGGAACGACAAGCGTCGTGCTATTGAAGTGCCATGGGAGGCATTGTCTGCAGGTATGGACACTTCTCGCCCGGAGGAGAGCGCAAGCGGTGCAAATGCCAACCTCTCTATCTCAAAGGATTGCTATGTAATTAAATAATTGGAGGAGGATATGAATATGAAGTTTAATTTAAAGACATTATTGTTTGCTGTTGTTGCCATTGTTGCTGCTGGATTTTCTTCCTGCTCCGACGATGACTTTACAAGCACGATTTTCGATACTGATCCTCGTCAGGATTATTTGGACAAGACTCAGTTTACTTTCCCTCTCGACACTTTCGTGAAGAAGGAATTTCTCGAGCCTTATAATGTGAAGTTCAACTATAAGTTCGAGGATAAGGCTTCTGATATGCAGAAGAACCTTACTCCGGCGTCTTATGACAAGAGTGTTGACCTCGCTGTATTGACGAAATATCTGTGGTATGACGTTTACAAGGATTTGGCTGGTGAGGCGTTCTTGAAGAAAAACAGTCCGCGTATCATCAATATTACTGGTTCGAAGAACTATAATGTGTCTCAGGGTACTGAAACTCTCGGTGATGCAAGCTCGGGTGTAAAGATTAACCTTTACAATGTGAATAACCTTGATGTGAATAATATCGATGTTATGAATGAGTATTGCTTCAAGACAATGCACCATGAGTTTGCGCATATTCTTGACCAGAAGCATCTGCATTACCAGAAGTTCAATGTTATTTCTGCAAGTCTGTATGATGCCACAGGTTGGAGCGATGCTGCCGACTCTTTGAAGGCTGGTTCAGGTTTTGTTACTCCTTATGCTTCAAGTGCCGTTAATGAGGACTGGGCAGAGTCGTTTGCAAACTATGTTACAATGGACTCCCTAAAATGGAAGCAAAAACTTGCCTCTGCAGAATACGAGTGGGAAGAGATTGACTGTAATTCGGAGGAGGATTATACAAAATTGTTGACTCCGGGTTGTAATAAGGATACTATCGGTTATTTCAAGGCACCAAAGTCTGGTAGCAACTACAAGATTTACCGTCGTGTATGTCTTCGTGACGCAAACGGATATGTCATTCTTGATGCCAACGGACAACCGCAGTGGCAACATGTGTCTGGTGTGAACGGACGTGAGATTATACTGCAGAAGGTTGATCTTGTGCGCCAGTATTTGAAGGAGTATTATGATATTGACCTCGATGCTCTGCGCAAGATGGTTCAGTCTCGTACGTATGTAACGGATGCTGACGGCAAATTTATACTTAACAATGGTAGTTTGGTCAACAAGCTGACTTCTATTCAGGAGTCTGGCAAGACTTTGATTGACGAGCTTCGTGATGAGGTAAATAAATATAAGGAACTTCAGGAAACAAAATAACGAATAAATTATGAATAAGATATTATCATTAGCTCTCCTTTGCTCTGCGGCACTCTCTTTTACAGCTTGTGTCAATGAGGAGGATGACTTGTTCGACAAGAGTGCAGCCGAGCGCTTGAACGAGGCGAGTGCTCTTTACTCGCAGCGCTTGATGGCTTCGCCTAACGGATGGGCTGTGCAGCTCTATCCTACGACACAGGATGAGGCTCCTTTCGGAAATGGTTATCTCTTGATGTTACGTTTCAACAAGGATAAGTCGGTTGACGCTTCGATGAATAACTTTATGTCTGGTAACAAATATCTCTCTTCCAAATCATCATGGGATGTAATTACCGACAACGGTCCGGTTTTGTCTTTCAATACCTATAGCCCCGTTATTCATGCCTTCTCTAATCCTGAGAATATACCTTCTTCTGGAACAGGAACCTCTACAGGCGGTTCTAAAGACGATAATAAATCTGAAGACGTAACAGGTACAGGTATCGGCGGTGACTATGAGTTTGTCATTGTGGATGCCCCGGAGGATGCTTCGTATATGATGCTGAAAGGAAAGAAGCGTGGAACTTACAACTTGCTTACTCCTGTTGCAGAGGGCATTGACTATGAAGATTATCTGGCAGACGTAAAGGCGTTCCAGAACAAGATGTTCTCAACATCCAACCCTTCTAACGACTACTATCACAGAGGCGACAGCGTGTTCGTGTTTGCCGACGGTAACACCGGTGTGCCGGCTATCTACCCTTATGGCACAGACCGCGTGGTTTCTTCGTTCTTCAATCCGTTCCTGATAACAAAGCGCGGCGAGGACTATTATCTGCGCTTCCGCGATGCTTATACTGAGAGTGACGTTACGGTACAGGATTTTAAGTATGACAAGGAGAAGGACGTGTTCCAGAGTGTAGAAAACGAGAACTATTATATCTGTGGTGATACTGCTTCGCTTTTCTTCAACAAGGCATTGCTGACGGATGGCAGACAATGGAAGATGAACACGACAAAATCGAATATGTCAGATAAGATGTATACGATATTCAACTCAATGAAAAATGATTTCAAGTCTAAAGGCTTTAATTTCAGTGCTGTACGATTTATGCGTAAGAGCACGGATGCAAATTCTTCTGATTTGTTATTGCTTGTTGACTATAAAGCTGGAAGCACAAATAGTACTGCAACGTTCAATTTCACACTTAATTCCGATAGTGAGAATTGCAACTTTACTTATACAGGATGTGACAGCAATGTACAGAATATGCTTAATATGATGCCGGCACTGCAGGAATTCATTAATGTAGTGTCAAGTATGAAGGCTTCTGCAAATGTTACTCTGTTCGACTTGTCTTCAATGAAGTTCACTCTGAACTCCGACAATGATGTTTGGTATATCGTATCTCTGTAAAGGAGGCTGTGGGTTTTCTCACTATTAATAAAAAGAGTAACGTATATCATAAAAAAGGGTATCGCTTATTTATAAAACAAGAATATTGTTTCACTATAAAATAAATTATTATGAAGAAAAATGTTTTACTTACATCAGCAATGGCATTTGCTTGCGCAGGTGCATTTGCTCAGTCTGCAGACTTGCAGGCAAACAAAATGGTGAAGTTTGACTTTCAGAAGAATTTGCAAGTATCTTCGAATGTATTAGGCGCTGGCAAGATAGCAAAGGCTCCTATGCGTTCTTCTGCAGACGGTGTGAGATATACTCGTCCGGAAGGTTCGCTCTGGTTGGGCCTTTCTGCAGATTTGATGGGATATAGCGCAAGTGTTGCTATTGTTCCGGCATATCGTGAGGTTGTGTTCACGAATGCTTCAACTGTGGCTGGAACAAAGTGGTATTCTCAAACTGAGACTGGACTTGCAGATGCTTCTAAGTATGCTGACGAGAACAACAATTACCATGCGTCTTATCCGGTAAGCTTCTCACAGAATGCTTGGTTCTATGCTCCTGTCTTGGCTTCGGCTGACGGCAAGACTCAGTTCACTTTGGGAGAATGGAATACAAAAGGTGGTGCTGTAGGTACTGCGAATATTGGTCCTTTGAGCCCGACAGACCATAATCTTGACGGATATACTTTCGCTCAGAGTGGATTCGGTGCCAACAGTTATTTTTTGGGAACTGGTAGTCTGAAGAGTGGAAGCTTTGCAGGATATACTCTTACGGGCTTTATGAATTTCTATCCGGCTCCTATGGCACCGCTGTATGTAGAGGATGTTCACCTTGCTGCATATTCATCTGTTGCTACTCCAATAAAGGATGGTCAGACTCTGACTCTTACTTTCTATGGCGTTACAACTGGTGAGGACGGCAAGACTCAGGTAGATGCAAATAACATTATCGGCAAGATGACTGCAACTGCAACTGATTATTCTATGGTTCAGCAGGGTACATCTCAGTATACTTCTACCGGTAATATCTATGTTGGTGGTCTTACGTTTACTGCCAAGGGTACTGATGTGTTCGGTAATCCTACAACCGAGCCTATCGTGCTCAATCAGCCATATTGCATCGTGATGGACGGTCTTGCTCAGGACGGTCTTGATATAGCTTTTGTTGGCTATGAGGCAAACACAGAGGATGTTGAATCTTCTAATACCGGTATGGCTGTGTCAAATGCAGCCGGCGATGCAACAATCATTTCATACCAGGGCGGTAATGTTCTTATGGGCTACAACTTCACAGGTGGTTTTGACTATATCGAGCCGATGGAGACAGCTTATTTCTCAGATGGCAGTACCGCTGGTGACATTAACGTGTTGAAGGTTTCTGCTGATGGCAAGACTGTTACAAATGCTGGCTATGAGTCTGCAAACTATGCCATCTTGAACACTGCTTTCGAGTGGTATGACGAGAATGGTACAGAGCAGTACAGCATTGCTATGCCGGATTGGGTTGAGTCTTATAGTGTTGAAGCTGTAGAGGATAATGACGGTGAATATATGCTGATCCCTCAGTGTGAGGCTTTGCCTGATGGTGTTAAGGGTCGTGCTGCGAAGGTTTATATGTCAGGTAAGGGCTACGGTTCAGAAACACCTCTCTATATTCTTCAGGGTGATGCAACCAAAGATGAAGCTGTTGATGGAATCCAGGGCGTGGAGAACGTGAAGACTGTAAGCAACAGCCGCACTTACAACCTCGCAGGTCAGCAGGTTGGCAAGGACTTCAAGGGTATTGTTGTTAAGGATGGCAAGAAGTTCCTGAAGAAGTAATCTTGATATCAGTTTGGCCGAGTGCTGATTCTTTTGCACTTTGGGCAATATAATAAAGAAGGGTCGCAATTTCGTGTTTTGAAATTGCGACTTTTCTTTTTCTTATATGTTTGGTTTCTAAAACTTTGATAAATATTTGTCGTAAATGGTGTGGGGTAAGATAAATGTTCGTATATTTGCAATGTGTATTTATGACAATCTGAAAAGTGTTTGTGTTTTTTTGAATAATATATAAATAAAAGAAATATGAAAAAGACAATCTTTATGGCAATGGCAGCGCTGGCATTTGGTATGTCGGTGCATGCTATCCGTGCCGTCCACGAGCTCTTCCCACAAAGGCAGAGCGACGGGACAACAGTTATGCTCTATACGAATGGAGACGGCCATCTTGCTTTCTACTCCACTGCAGATGACCATGTAGTAATCCGCAATGCTGAGGGCACACTCTGTTATGCTGCATTGAAAGACGGAAAACTTGTGGCAACGAGCGTTAAGGTGCATAACGTGGGCGAGCGTACTGCAGAAGAAACTGCGTTTCTTGCTTCCAATCAGCTGAAGGCAACCGACAGGGCGCTCGTTCCCCTGCTTGCAAAACACATAGACGAAACTGCCGCATGTAATTTGCACAGACAAATTTCCCCTTCAACTGCAGATGGACTTGGTGCTTACGGACAGAGCGCCCTTGGTTCAATACCATCGGTGGGAAACATCACTCTGCCGGTAATTATGGTGGAATTTAGCGACAAGAAGTTTCAGGATGCCATGACGGTAGACAAGTTTTCGCGTTTTATGAATGAAGAGGGGTATCATGAAGACAGCGAAGAGCAGGTAGGCTCGGTGCGCGATTATTTTGTTTCGCAGAGCCGTGGAATGTTTACGCCGCAGTTTGACGTTGTGGCAAAGGTTTCTCTCAACCAGCCGTATTCTTATTATGGAGCCCATAGCAGTAGCGGCTCACAAGACGTGAGATCAATGCAGCTGTTTCAGGATGCGGTGAAGGCAGCCATAGCACAGGGCGTGAGCTTCGACAAATACGAAGTGAAATATGTTATACCGAATGTTATAATCCTTTATGCAGGATATGGCGAAGCTACAGGTGGAGATGACAATACAGTGTGGCCACACGAGCGTGATTTGTATTATCCTTATAATAGCGTGGGCAATTATAATTTCGGTTCATATTTTATGGGGAATGAGCTGTATGGCGGTTCCGGTAATGTTGTAATGGGAATGGGTGTCATGGTTCACGAGTTGTCTCATGCACTTGGTTTGCCTGATATATATGATGTTTATTATTCATATCAAAATGATTCCCCGATGGGAAGTTGGTCGGTGATGGATAATGGAGCATACTGTCCTTCAAGCACATCGTATGCCCCAATGGGCTATAATGCTTACGAGCGCAGCTATATGGGATGGCTTAATATCCGGGAGCTGAACGATGCTCAGGAGGTGGTTCTTGGCAACCAGTCGGATGCCGAAGGTGAGTTTGCTGTGATGTACCGCAATCCGTCAGACTCGAAAGAATATTTTATTTTTGAGAACCATGCCGCAGGAACCTGGTATAACCAGAAATATGGCACAGGATTGCTCGTAACCCGCTATGCTTATAACCAGTCGGTATGGAAAGGCAATCAGGTTAATATCACTCAGGACAAGAAGCGTGCGATGGTCGTAACGGCAAGCGGCAGGAGTATATCGTCTAACGCGGCAGAAACAGACCTCTTTGGTAATGGAACAAACGGCAAGGAAGGTTTCACTTTCCTGCTTGGTGCCACGGCAGATGCTAACATATACAAGGTTTTGAAGAATCCAGACGGTACGCTGACCTTCAATTTCAACGACAGAAACATCATGACTTCGTATGCCGTGAGCAATGAAGACGTGTATGAGAAGATAACGGATGCAAGCAGTCTGGCGACTGGCGACAAAGTAATCTTTGTGAGTGAGGCCGATGGCGTTGCAATGTCTGTCAGTCAGCAGAGTGCAGGGCGTGGAGCTGTTGCTGTGAAATTCAATGACAACAAGGCGTATGGCAACGACTATGTTTTGCCTTTGACATTGATGAAAACTCCATCGGGTGATTGGGGCTTTAGAACAGATGGCAATGCATATCTCAGTGCAGGTAATTCTGGACTGAAGGTCGTTTCAAAAGTAGACAACAGCTGTCTTTCCTCTATTGCCATTGCAGATGGAAATGTGTCAGTACTGTTCAATGGAACTGTCAAGAACAGGAATATGGGATATAGTATTGACAATGTTAATTTCACAACCTTCTCCGATGCGCAGTCTAACATCCAGATTTACCGCAAGGTGGCGGCTTCGGGCATCAACAGCGTGAAGAATGACAGCGAGAGCAAGAACGGACGTGTGTATAACCTTGCCGGCCAGCAGGTGGGCAATGATTACAGGGGTATCGTGATTATAAACGGCAAGAAAGTAGTTAGAAAATAATAATCCGCCAATACAGAAAAAATGAAGCGCAGCTCCCATAAGGGGGTTGCGCTTTGTTTTTTTATTTGAAAGAGAGTTCTACTGTATGTTGGCTTTTTTATTGCAGTGAGGAAATCTCTTCCTCGGTCAGTCCCGTTGCCTTCACTATTGTATCGATAGGGATATCCATAGCCAAGAGGTTTCTTGCTGTTTCGATTTTACCTTCCGCTCTGCCTTCCGCTCTGCCTTCCGCTCTGCCTTCCGCTCTGCCTATAGCTTTTCCTTTCTCTTCTGCCGAGTCGATAGAGTTCTTGATGTCGCGGTAAGCCTTCAGACTGTC
>CAKQDG010000037.1 GCA_934219025.1 uncultured Prevotella sp.
ACGCCAGCGAGATTGTGGGCTCCGACTATATCCAGAGCGACAAATATCTGCAGGATATCGTTCGCGACAAGCGCTACTGGGAGAGCAAGCGACAGACTATCCATCAGCGCGAGAAGCAGATGGAGCTGACTATCAGCAAATATGAGTCGGAGCTGTCTGACCTGAACAAGACTCGCAAGGAGGTTCTCGCCAAGGCTAAGGAACGTGCCGAGGAACTTTTCAAGGAGAGCAACAAGAAGATTGAAAACGTGATTCGCGAGATTCGCGAGAAGCAGGCGGAGAAGGAGGAAACGAAGAAGCTGCGCGAAAGCCTCAAGGATTTCAAGGAGGGCATTGCCGACATCGACAAACAGGCTGAAGACGACAAGATTGCCCGTAAGATGGCACAGATTCTGAGGAGGAAAGAGAACAAGAAGAAGAGAGCCCCCTCCGGCTCCCCCAAGGGGGAGGGGATGGACACCAACCAAAGCTCAACACCCACTACCCCAAACTCCGCACTCCATACTCAACACTCCCCACTCAAGGCTGGCGACACGGTGAGGATAAAGGGAACGACCACCGTGGGAAAGATAGAGAGCATACAGGGCAAGAACGCCACCGTAATCTTTGGCGATCTGCGCTCCACCACGGCATTGAAGAAACTGGAACCTGCCACTCCGCCCAAGAAAGAGGAGCCGCGCCCGTATATGACCGTAGGTCGGCAGACCCGCGAAACGATAGACTCGAAGAAGCTGAACTTCAAGCAAGACCTCGACGTGAGAGGGATGCGTGGCGAGGAGGCACTGAACGCCGTGATGTATTTCATCGACGACGCCACACTTGTTGGCATGTCGAGAGTGCGCATCCTCCACGGCACGGGCACGGGAATCCTGCGCCAGCTTATCCGCCAGTATCTTGCCACGGTGCCTGCCGTAAAGTCATACAAAGACGAGCATGTGCAGTTTGGCGGAGCCGGAATAACGGTGGTGGATTTGGAATAAGACTGAAGGAATAAAAAAGAGCATAAAGATGCAGTACCAAAACGATGAAGCGTTTTGGTACCGAAAGTGCAGCTATGGTATACTCCTCGTGTACCGTAGCTGCATTTTCAGTATACCGCAGCTTCACTCCGAAACAAGGCGGCGGAGAGAGAGAAACAATATCAGTCTTATCCTATCCAGTTGAGGAATAGCGTGATTATGCCCGTGTTGAGCATATCCACGAACATTGCGCCTATGATCGGAACGATGAGGAAGGGCTTTACGGAATAATGGTATTTGTAACACACGGCACTCATGTTTGCCATAGCGTTAGGCGTGGCTCCGAGTCCGAATCCGCACACTCCGGCAACGAGCACTGCAGCGTCGTAGTCCTTGCCCAAAAGGGGAAAGGCTATGAAATAAGTGAACAGGACCATCATCAGCACTTGTGCCACGAGAATCATAATCAGCGGCAGCGCCAGCGACTGCAGTTCCCACAGCTTCAGGGATATCATTGCCATGCCGAGGAAAATGGACAGACAGATATTGCCCACGCTCACAATCTTCTCCATTTCAAGATGTTTGCGGAAAGAAGTGTGCTCCATGACATTGCGCACGATGGCAGCCGTGATTAGGGCTCCGAAGTATGTGGGGAAAGTGATGCCGGTGTTTTCCAGCAACTTGCTCGTAAGCGTTCCTACCGCCATGACGATGAGCAGGGCATAGGTGGCGTTGGCATACTGGTGGAACTCCATGTCGTGGGTGCTCACATGCTCGGCTTGTCCGGCAGGCAGCGTTTCCTCGCTCTCAACGCCTGCCATGGCTGGGTCAATTTTGAAATCCTTTGGTTCCATATGCTCCGATGTGAGTTTTTTGCGGATAATATGCTCAGCAATCGGTCCGCCAATCATGGAGCCGGCAATAAGTCCGAATGTGGCGGCAGCCAGCGATATCGTGGCAGCCCCCTCGAGGCCCATACCCTCGAGCACAGAACTGAATCCGCCTGCCGTGCCGTGTCCGCCAGCCATGGATATCGATCCGGCAGCCATGCCCACGAGCGGATTCACGCCCAGGAGCTTTGTTATTCCCAAAGGCATGAAATTCTGTATGGTGATGATGAAAATCAAAAGGAATATCATTATCACGAGGGTGCGCCCACCTTGCCTGAGCACTTTCAGATTGGACTGAAATCCCACGGATGTGAAGAATGCAAGCATGAAAACATCCTTGAGCGTTCCGTCGAATGATATCTCAAGATTAAATGCGAGATAAACGATGAGAGTGGCGACGGAGAACAATATGCCGCCGGAAACTGGCGACGGGATACAGAATTTTTGTAGCCAATGGATTTTTCTTGTCATTATCATGCCCACGATAAGTGCCAGGGCTCCTATGCCGGCAGACTGCAGCATGTCGAGTGTTATTTTTTCTGTCATAATTTTCTGTTGCGATATTGTAATCTGCAAAATTAGCAATAATGTATAAGATTATAGCATTGCACAGCGAAAATATTTCTATATGCGATGAATATTGTGCCGATATTTGCTGAATGTTATATTAATATGTATTATCTTTGCAAAGTGTTAGTGTATTGTCAAATAAAAACAAGGATGATAATTATGAAAAAATCTACAGTTCTTTTTGCTTCGGCAATGATGTTGGCTGCCGTAACAGCCGACGCGCAGTCTTTGATGCGCCACAAGAGGATTGAAAGTTCCATAAAATCGGTAGAGGGTTCAAAGGTCATGATGGCGCAAGACGATAACCCGCGCACTTTAAAATACGAGAACCGCTTTTTCAAGGCTGCCAGTCAGCAGACGGTGTTCAAGCCTGCAAAGGAATTGGTATACACTTATTCGGAAGAGGGCGAATGGACGCTCGAGGGAGAATATTCGTATTCTTATTCCACAGACAAGAATGGCAATGCCGTAAAGACGCAGACACAGGTGAGCGGCGATGAAGTGTTGCTAACAGAAACGGTAACGTCTAAGGACGGACTGACGAAGACCATCGTGGAACAGACTTCGGCCGACGGCGGAAAGACTTTTGCCAACGAGTCGAAGCTGGTTTACACTTACGACCCCGTGGTGACCGACCTTGTGGTGATGAAACAGCGCTACGTATGGGACGAGGCGAATGGATGGACCGAGATTTCTGACGCTTTCAAGAGGGACATTACGCGCGACGGCAACGGCAATATCACTTCGCTCGTCATTTCGGTGCCCTATCAGGGAGCGTTCGACCCGATAGAGAGGTATACCAACACCGTGGATGCCAAGACGGGGCAGATTGCTGCATACCGCTATGAGAAGTTGGCATATGACGACAACGACCAGCCGGTTTGGAACACCGCGGAATATCTGACAGACATTGTATGGCATGAAACAAACGGACAACTCGTTTCGCAGTATGACGAATGGATGCAGTGGGGAAACAAGCTTGCCTCGGCAAATCTGGCTTACGAGGAGAACGGAGAAACCAAGTCGTTCGGAAATATCCGTGTGGACTACAATTCTGACGGTGTGGGATATAGCGAGGTGTTCAACTATACCGATGTGCTTGGCAGGACAAACACGGAGAAGACACTGAACGACGCGAACGGCAGTTTCACGATAGAGGAGAAAACTCTTGAGGACGCCAACGGCGACGGAGTGCTCACCGACAACGAACTGACGGGATGGACTAAAGAGACAGTGGCATACGACGACAACAAGAATCTCGTGGCAGACGATATATATGAATACGACGAAGACGCAAAGGCTCTGGCGCATACAATGGGCGAGAAGACAGACTATGTTTATGATGCGGACCACGGCAACGAGCCGAAGGAGACCGTTTCGAGCAGCTACGACATGGATGCCGATGCCTATGTGCCGTATAGCAAAGTGGTGGTAACGAGCTTTATTGACGTTACATCCGGTATCTTTGATATCAATACAGACAACGACATGGCTGGCGATGCAGACGGAGTTTACACGGTTCAGGGCATGAAAGTTGGCAAGTCGGCATTAAGCGTCAAAGGACTGGTTATAATGAAGAAAGGCGACAAGGCGATAAAGGTTGTCAGATAGCTAAGCATATATCTTTCATAGGAAAAAACAGAAAAACTCCAGACAGAGACAGGGATGCCCGACAAAAAGGCACTGTCTCTCTCTGGAGTTTTCTTTTATTGTAGTTCCCCGTTCCTATTCTTTTGCGTTGAGCGCCCTCATGGCATTGAGCACGGCAATAACCGTAACGCCCACATCTGCAAAGACAGCCATCCACATCGTTGCCAACCCAAATGTGGCAAGCAGCAGAACAAGCACCTTTACGGAAATTGCAAAGACCACATTCTGCCGGGCAATGCCTATCGTGCGGCGGGCAATGGCTATTGCCGTGGCAATTTTAGAAGGTTTGTCGTCCATCAGCACCACATCGGCAGCCTCGATAGCAGCATCGCTCCCCAGTGCACCCATGGCTATTCCCACATCGGCACGGGCAAGAACCGGAGCATCGTTGATGCCGTCGCCAACAAAGACAAGCGTTTTGTCTATAAGTTTCTCGCTGATAAGCTTTTCCACCGCCGCCACCTTATCGGCAGGCAAGAGCTGCGTGTGGCATTCGTCGATACCGAGTTCTCCTGCCACATGTTCGCCCACTTCCTTGCGGTCGCCCGTAAGCATCACGGTTTTATGCACTCCGCGCTTCTTCAGCTGGCCAACGGCAAGAGCGGCATCCTCTTTTATAATGTCGGAAACAACGATATGTCCGGCATAAATGCCGTCTATGGCAACATGCACTATAGTGCCCGTCTTGTGGCACGGATGCCAGTCGGCGCCAATCGACTGCATGAGTTTTTCGTTGCCCACAAACACCATCTTGCCATTCACACGGGCTTTCACTCCCTGTCCGGCAATCTCCTCCACATCCTCCACATGGCATCCGTCGTTCTCGTTGCCAAAGGCAGTCTTGAGCGACACGGCAATGGGGTGAGTGGAGAATCTTTCCACATGGGCAGCAAGATGTAGCAATTCCTTTTCGTCGAAATCGTGTGTGTGGATAGCTTCCACCTCAAATTTTCCCTTTGTCAGCGTTCCTGTCTTGTCGAAAACCACAGTGCCGGTCTTTGCAAGCGTGTCCATGTAATTAGAACCTTTTATCAGTATACCCTTCCTTGACGCTCCGCCGATACCGGCAAAAAATGTGAGCGGCACGGATATCACGAGGGCACACGGACAGGAAACCACGAGAAACGTGAGTGCACGGTTTAACCATACTGGCAGGGCACTGATATACGACTCGCTGAAGAGCGGCGGCAAGAATGCCAGCACAATCGCCACGCACACCACGATTGGAGTATAGACATGGGCAAACTTAGCGATGAACGTTTCGCTTTTCGACTTGTTTTCGCTTGCGTTCTCCACAAGGTCAAGGATTCTGTTCACAGTGGATTCGCCAAACGTCTTTGACACCTTTATCTTTATTGCCCCCGAAATGTTGATACACCCCGAAACGGCATCGTCGCCAAGGCTTACCGTGCGCGGCATGCTTTCGCCTGTCAGTGCCACGGTGTTGAGACTTGTCGTCCCCTCGGTTATCGTTCCGTCGAGGGGGATTTTCTCACCTGGTTTCACAATCACCGTTTCGCCAATCTTCACTTCTTCGGGCGATACAACCGTTGTTTCTCCGTTTCTTATCACGTTTGCCGTGTCCGGACGTATGTCCATCAGATGAGATATCGACCTGCGGCTGTTGTCTTCGGCATAATCCTCAAACAATTCGCCAATCTGGAAGAAGAGCATCACGAATACCGCCTCGGGGAATTCTGCTTCTGCACCGGGCAGGAAACCAATGAAGAGTGCGCCGATTGTAGCCACGCACATCAGAAAATCCTCGTCGAACACCTCTCCTTCCATTATGCCTTCTATGGCTTCGCCTATCGTGTCGTAGCCGATAAGCAGGAACGGCACGAGATAAACCAGCAGGAGCTGCCACACCTCCAACTGTGTTGTGTGCTCAATTATAACAGCGCAGATGAGCAACACTGCGGTGAGAATGATTCTCAACAGTTTCTTTTTATCCATATTCTTTTTTTGTTTTGTTTTCCGACTGCAAAGTTACAGACAATGTTTTGCAATCCGGTTGCAAAGTATGCCGGCAGGAGTTTTTCAACACCGCTATTGCTCCATTGCAATAAAAAAAATGGCAAAGACTCGGCTTATGTTGCTTCGTCTTTGCCATTTTGTATATCAGTAAATGCGATACAGGTTGCAGAACTTAGATGTTCGGAGTCCAACCGTCATTCTGTCTGAACACATTTTCTATTGTCACCTGTGCAGCCTCTTTCTTTGTAAGCTGACGGCTCCATACCACGCGAGTCTTCGATTCTGCGCCGTCTCCAGAGTTTTCAAACTCGCAGTAGCGGGCAGTCTTCTCGTTTGCAGTATTGTTCCAGTTATACCATCCCTGCGGCACGATGTGTTTGCCCATTGAGCAGTGCATGAACAATGTGTGGGCATACGGACGCCATGGTCTGCCCAGATAAACCTTGTCCACACCTTCGGCTGCTATGATTCGACATTTGTTGAACACATAGCCGTATTTCACGTTTTGCGGAGTGGATGCCGCCGTGATATAAGAGTTTGCGCGGCTCAGGATAGTGCAGTTTTCAAACCATGCCGTTGACGGACCGAAGATGAAGTCGGTTGTTCCCTCGATGTGGCAATCCTTGAAAAACACTCTGGTATTTATGCCTCCGGTATAAATCGTGTCCTGGTTGCCCAGGATGCGGCAGTTCACGAATACCAGGCGGTCGCCCTGGGTGTGCAGTGCAACGGCCTGACCGAGGCGTGCGGCATTGTTTTCAATCGTTATATTCTTGAATGTGATGCCGTTGCCGTCCACGCGCACGGTGTATGTGCGGAATGTTCCCATCTTGCGGTCTGTGCCGGGAATGAATATGTTGGCGTGGTCATCGTATGTGATTATCGTGTTCTCGGCATCCTCACCACAGATTTCGATGTTGGTAAGCCAGGAGGGTATTACAAGTTTCTCCTTGTATGTACCTTTTTTCACGAAAATCACTTTGTGGTATTCCATAAAGGCGCGGCACACCTCAACGGCATCATCGATATTGCGGAATTCTGCCGTTCCGTCGCGAGCCACGAACAATGTGTCGGGATTGTCGTATTTGTTTGCGGCAAGTGCTGCCGAAACACACGATGCTACGAAGAGCAGCGATAAAAATATTCTTTTCATTTTCTTTTTCTCAGTTTGTGGTTATACAGTTTGGTTCACTTCCTGAACACCCTTTATCGTCTTGAGTTTCTTTATAATGGTTTCAACGTCCGACCTGTCGTGTATCAACAGTTCGAACACGCCGGAGAATATTCCCTCGTCGCTTGATATCGTGAGCTTGTGGATATTCAAGTCAAACTGTCCGGAGATTACGTTTGTCACCTCGTTCAACATTCCTATGCGGTCGATGCCTTTGATGGATATTGTTGCATCAAAGAGGAGTTTGCGGTGCATGTCCCATTTTGCGTCAAGAATGCGGTTGCCGTAGCTTGACTTCAACTTTGAAGCCACAGGACACGAACGCTTATGGATTTCGATGCGGTTCTTTCCGTCGATATATCCCAGCACGTCGTCGCCGGGGATTGGGTGGCAACACGACTTGAATATATACTGATGTATATTCTCGTCGTTTATATATATAGGCTTTTTTCGGTTAAATCCCTCAGGCAGAGTCATATAGTCGGTTGCCTCTTCTTGCTTGGTTTCCTTTTTCCTGTTGAAGAAAGGCACGTAGCGGCGCCATCCCTTTGTCGTTTCCTCCTTTTTCTTCTTTCCTTTTCCGCGCAACTCGTCAAGGTCTTGCTCGCCAAGGATTATCGATTTCTCGCCGAGAGCCTGAAGCAACTGCTCGTGTTTTTCTATCTCGTGCAGGGCACACAGCTTGCTCATTGCTGAGAATGTGAGTTCCAGAGAGTTGCGTTTCAAAAACTCGTCAAGGATTTCCTCTCCGCGCTTTTGGGTTTCTCTTCCTTCACGTCGCAAAATTGCCTGAATCTTTGTCTTCGCCTTGGCTGTTGAAACAAAGTTAATCCATGAAGGCTGCACATGCTGTGAATTGGACGTTAGAATTTCCACCTGGTCGCCACTGCTGAGTTTATGACTCAGCGGCACGAGTTTGTGGTTCACCTTTGCTCCGATACAGTGGCTTCCAAGGAATGTGTGGATTTGGAATGCAAAGTCGAGAGCCGTGCATCCGGCTGGCATTGTCTTGATTTCGCCTTTCGGCGTAAACACAAAAATCTCTGAAGCAAAGAGGTTTAGCTTGATAGTATCAAGAAAGTCCATCGCGTCGGGTTGCGGATCGTCAAGTATCTCCTTTATCGTGCGAAGCCAGTTGTTCAGTTCGCCTTCGTCTTCAGAAAATTCTCCGTTTGTGGCAACTCCGTCCTTGTATTTCCAATGGGCAGCAAATCCCTGTTCGGCAAGTTCGTCCATTCTTTCTGAGCGAATCTGCACCTCTATCCATTTGCCTTGTTTGCTCATGAGTGTAACGTGCAGCGCCTGGTAACCGTTTGCCTTGGGATGGTTCACCCAGTCGCGCAGCCGGTCGGGGTGCGACTTGTATATCTGGCTGATTGCCACGTATATGTTGAAGCACTCGTTTACTTCCTCTTCCTTTACCTTTGGCTTGAAGATGATGCGCACGGCAAGTATGTCGTATATCTGGTCAAACGACACCTGCTTCTGCTGCATCTTGTTCCATATCGAGTAAGGGCTCTTTATGCGTGCCTTGATTTTGTATTCAAAGCCCATTTTGTCGAGAGCTTCGCGGATTGGAGCCGTGAAACTGTCAAACAGAGTGTCGCGCGAAGCCTGTGTGCTTGCAAGTTTCTGTTCGATAATCTGATACTGCTCTGGATGCTCGAACTTGAAACTCAGGTTTTCGAGTTCCGTCTTAATATTGTTCAGCCCCAGTCTGTTGGCAAGTGGGGCATAAATATACAGTGTTTCGCCGGCAATCTTGTATCTCTTGTTTGGCGGTTGCCCGTCAAGTGTGCGCATATTGTGCAGGCGGTCGCAGATTTTTATCAGAATAACCCTGATGTCGTCGCTCATCATCAGCAGGAGCTTCTTGAAATTTTCAGCCTGTGCCGATGCCTGCTCACCGAATATTCCGCCCGAAATCTTTGTCAGTCCATCAACGATTTGTGCAATTTTCGGCCCAAACATATTTTGTATGTCCTCCACGGTGTAGTCGGTATCCTCCACCACGTCATGCAGCAGTGCAGCGCTGATGCTTGTGGAACCGAGCCCCATCTCCGAACACGCAATCTGTGCCACGGCTATAGGGTGCATGATATACGGTTCGCCCGACAGACGCCTCACACCTTTGTGAGCCTGTCTGGCAAAGTTGAAAGCCTTGGTTATTATATCAACCTTCTTTCTGTGTCGTGATGCCAAATAACTGTCGAGCAGATGCTTGAAGGCATCATCCACCATTTTTGCATCGGCAGCTTCCCTCTCCTTGTCTGTAAGTTTCTGTTCACCCATGCTATTGAATTTTTAAAGTTAATGGATGCAGTGAAAACATCATTTCACCTTTATTTTCTTTCCGGCGCGAATATTATTGCCCTTTATGCCGTTGAGCTTGCGGAGTTTCTTCACTGTTGTGTGGTTTCTCTCTGCTATTTCAGACAGTGTATCGCCGCTTCTTACTTTCACGCTTTTTCCGCCTCTTTCCTTTTTATTTTTCCTGCCTTTCTTCGAGCTTTTTGCATTTCTCGACGACGAGGATTTGCTTCCCCTTGAGTAGCTTTTCTTCGATGCCGTATAATGAGGCTGCACGTCATCGGCAACCTCCACAAGCGAGCGCCTTGTGAATAGCTGGTCGGCCTGATAGTTGTATATTGAATCCTCGTTGCTGATAAACGAATTTACCACAGATATCGGCAGACGTATAGCCGATGGCTTTGAGTTGCCGTTTACAATATCCTTGCGGTATTGCGGATTAAGGGCACGTAGTTCCTCGATATTCACTCCACAGACGTCGGCTATTTGTTTAAGATGAACATCGCGCGAAACCTGAACAGTGTCTGTCTTTGCCGGCAGTGTGGTGCGCATTGGGCATATATTGTGTTCGCAATAATATGTCATTACATAGTTTGCTGCGATAAACGCCGGGACGTATCCCTTTGTTTCTCGCGGCAAGAACGGGTATATCGTCCAATAGTCAGTTTCTCCGTTTGCCCTTTGGATGGCTTTGCGCACATTCTCCGGTCCGCAGTTGTATGCCGCTATCACCAGACTCCAGTCGCCATAGATGCGATAGAGGTCGCGCAGATATCTTGCTGCAGCATACGATGACTTCACCGGGTCGCGGCGCTCATCCACGAGAGAGTTTATTTCCAGTCCGTACTGTTTTCCTGTAGATGGCATAAACTGCCACAGTCCGGCAGCTCCCACTCTTGATGTGGCTTTCGGGTTTAATGCCGATTCTATTACGGGCAGGTATTTCAGTTCGAGCGGCACGCCATAAGCTTCGAGGGCATCCTCAAATATAGGCATATAGAAATTTGAAGCCCCGAGCATATAGCTCACAGAGCGACGCAGTCTGCCGGTATATCTGTCGATGAATTTCTGCACAATGTCGTTGTATGGCATTTCCATTACATTTGGCAGTCTCTTCAAGCGATCCATATACACCTCTTTGTCGTATGTGCGGTTTTCATCGCGGTAGTTGCAGTCGTCGTCGGTCTTCAGGTAGTTTTTTGAATAATATTCCTGAAGGAGGTTGTCAAATTCAGTGTCCATGGATTCCGGCACGTCGATAACTTCCTCGTGTCCGTCTTTATCTGTTACTTTGATTTCTTTTTCATCATCAGTCTGTGCATACAGTGTTGCGTTTCCTTCGAAGAAGAACGCAGCCACTATTGCCAGATGCTTTATATTTAATCTTATCATTTTATTTGTTATTCTAATTCTTTTTTCTCTGACGGCATTAAGTACTCGTATGTCTTAATGACATTGGTTCTTTCCCGTGTCCCGACGAGTCTTGGGATATCATTGGAGCATACAGAGAAGCTTGTTTTACAACTGTCAGAAATTCAGTGAGCATTGCAATCCGAGTGCGGATGATTTCACAGGATTGTTCGAAGTGCGGCTGTTTAAAACAGACGGTTCTATCCTTAGGCTCAAGTCTTTGGATATGTCAAACTGCGACAACGACGCATCCACATACGCGTCGATTACCGACAGGGCATAAACTCCTATCAAACAAAATATGCTCAAGTCGCGATACTTGCGATAATAGTCTTTCCTGCGTTTAAACAAGTTTTGGTATCTCTCTTTGTTCTCGTCGGTTATCTGAGTGCCCAGATGCAGAAACTGGTTGTAGCTCTGCGTATTAGGATTATCATCCATTATGTCGATATATGCCTGGGAGTAGTCGCGATACATTTGGTTGTTCCATCTCCATGCATATATACACCCCAGAAACCCGCCGTAAACGATAGGCAGTTTCCAGTATTTTCTATTGTAAATCTGTCCTGCGCCCGGCAAAACAATGGCAAGCCACATTGCGCGTTTCGGGTCTGGTGCCCATGTTGCCCAGTCGCGTTTCACTTTCTTTTTCGATATGGAAGAAATGCTGTCCACCTTATTATATAGTGCAGTGTCCTGCTTCTTGGCATAAGCAGTTTCCAAACTGTCGGCATACGATGGGTATTCTTTGCAGTTATCACATCTCTCGGTCCAGTTGCTTCGGGCAGTTCCGGGTATGGAAGTTAGTCCCTCAGGGGTAAATGCCCGAACGGATATAGATGTAACGAGTGCCACAAGACACAATAATATTTTATGAACTTTGTTATTCACGTCGTGCCAACTTTTCTTTTTTTATTTGTGCATATTGTCGAGAACAGTCATAATATGCTCCAGTTCTTCAGCATTGGCAAACGGGATGCTGATTTTTCCCTTTCCCTTTGCAGAACAAGTCATTTGCACCTTTGTGGAGAAAAAGCTTGAGAGCTTTTCTTTCAAGGCATTGAATTCCTCAGGAAGTTCCACCTTTGAAGCGATAACCTTCTTTCCGCTAACCACGTCTTCGCCGCTGTTGAGCTGTTTTGCTATTTCTTCTACCTTTCTGACAGAGTATCCGTTTTTTTGTATTTCCTTGAATACCTTTATCTGCAGCGACGGAGAGTCGATAGACAACAGTGCACGTGCATGCCCCATGTCTATTTCTTTCTTTTGCAGAGCCATCTGCACCTGCGCCGGCAATTTCAGCAGTCTCAGATAGTTAGTTATGGCAGTTCGGCTTTTTCCCACGCGCTCCGAAACCTTTTCCTGCGTCATTCCAGAGTTCGACAACAAGTGTTCGTAAGCGAGTGCTATCTCTATGGCATTGAGGTCTTCTCGCTGGATATTCTCCACGAGTGCCATTTCCATAACATTCTCGTCTTTTATTGTGCGGATGTATGCCGGAATAGCCGTAAGTCCGGCAAGTTGCGAAGCTCTCCATCTGCGTTCTCCGGCTATAATCTGATATTTGTCGTCGTCCACCTGTCTCAATGTGATAGGTTGGATTATGCCGATTTCACGTATGCTGTTTGCGAGTTCCTGCAGTGCCTCCTGATCAAATTCGCGTCGTGGCTGATTTGGGTTAGCCTCGATTTTGTTTATGTCAATCTCGTTTATCGTAGAGCTTCCTTGCGGACGCACGTCGTCCGTTGAGATAAGGGCGTCGAGTCCACGTCCTAATGCGCTGTATCTCTTGTGTACTCCCATTTAAATTTTATGATATGTATATTATTTGCTTATTTGCTCATTCTTGTTAATTATCTCCTTGGCCAGGGCAAGATGGTTTCTGCTTCCTGTTGAGTCTGCGTCATACAGTACAACCGGCAATCCATGACTTGGAGCCTCGCTGAGTTTCACGTTTCGCTGGATAACGGTTTTGAAAACCAGTTCCTGGAAATGCCTCTTCACCTCGTAGTATATTTGGTTTGCAAGGCGCAGGCGACTGTCATACATAGTGAGCAGGAATCCTTCTATTTCGAGTTTCGGATTCAGTTTACTCTTTATGATTTTTATCGTGTTGAGCAGTTTGCTGATACCTTCAAGTGCGAAATATTCACATTGAACTGGGATTATCACAGAATCAGCTGCAGTCAGAGCATTCACCGTGATTAGTCCGAGTGATGGCGAACAGTCTATCAGAATATAGTCGTAGTCGCTGCTGATTGGCTGCAATAGCTTCTTTATCACCTGTTCGCGGTGGTCGATATTGAGCATTTCGATTTCCGCTCCCACCAGGTCGATATGACTTGGTATGATGTCAAGTCCTTCGATATCCGTGGTATACACGGCATCTCTCACGTCGGCATGGTCGATGATGCACTCATAGAGCGAACAGTCCACATCTTTTGAATTCACGCCGAGACCACTTGAGGCATTTGCCTGCGGGTCAGCATCGATAACGAGTACTTTCTTTTCAAGTGTTGCCAAGGATGCTGCCAGATTTATGGTAGTGGTGGTTTTTCCCACTCCGCCTTTCTGGTTTGCCAATGCTATGATTTTTCCCATTTTGTCCTTTCTCTTGTTACGCATATATTGTAATGTGCCCTTGAAATATTGCACATTACAGCAATTTATGTCTGCAAAGATACATATTATTATGTGATTAACGGAGGATTTAAAGCTTTTTTCGTACTTTTGCAAGCAAAAGAACTTGAATTTATGAAAAATAAAAGACCGTTAATCCTTATTTCCAACGACGACGGATATGCTGCAAAAGGCATAAACAGCCTGATAGAATATGTCAGAGGTTTTGGTGATGTTGTCGTTTGCGCTCCCGAATCGGCGCGCTCCGGATATTCGTGTGCCTTTTCATCCGAGTTGCCCCTGCGTCTGTCGCTGAAGAAAGCAGAGGAGCACTTACAGGTATGGGCATGCAACGGCACACCGGTGGACTGCTTGAAAATGGCTCTGAGCCAACTTTGCGACCGCAAGCCGGATATTGTGATAAGCGGCATAAACCATGGCGACAATGCCTCTGTAAACACCCACTATAGCGGTACGATGGGAGTGGTGCGCGAGGGATGCATGAAAGGCATTCCGTCGGTGGCGTTTTCTCTGTGCAACTATGCTGCCGATGCTGATTTCAATGCCACGGCGCGGTTGATAAAGATTATTACGGGCCGGGTTCTCGAGGATGGTCTGCCAAAGGATGTGTGTCTAAACGTTAATTTCCCTGATGTTGAGGAATATGCCGGTGTAAAGGTGTGCCGTATGTGTAATGGCGTTTGGGAAAACGAACTCGTCAAGGAGCATCATCCGCGCGGCTACGACTACTATTGGATGGTGGGCGAATTCAGGGATACCGAGCCTGAGGCTTCTGACACTGACGAATGGGCTCTTGCCCACGGCTACGTTGCCATCACCCCCACAACTATCGACATCACCGCATATCAGGCTATGAATCTGATTCGCGGATGGGAGATTTAAAAGGTAAAAAGTAAAAGGGGGAAAGTAAAAAGAGAATAGGGGGAAGTAAAAGATTGGAGTTTGGGGGAGTAGGAATAATAAAAAGGGAAAAAGAAAAATGAAATATTATCTTATTGTAGGCGAGGCAAGCGGCGATCTTCATGCCTCGCACTTGATGCATGCTCTTAAGGAGAAAGATTCGGATGCCGACTTCCGCTTCTTCGGCGGAGACTTGATGTCGGCTGTTGGCGGCACAAGGGTGAAGCACTACCGGGAACTTGCATATATGGGATTCATCCCCGTGCTTCTGCATCTGCGCACAATTTTCCGCAATATGTCTTTATGCAAGAAAGACATTGTGGAGTATGCGCCGGATGTTGTGATATTGGTGGACTATCCGGGCTTTAACCTCAGCATCGCCAAATTTCTGCATGCCGAAACAAAGATTCCCGTATTCTATTATATCTCGCCAAAGATTTGGGCATGGAAGGAATATCGCATAAAGAACATTAAGCGGGATGTTGACGAATTATTCTCCATCCTTCCGTTCGAGGTGGACTTCTTTGAAAGAAAACACGGTTACCCTATACATTACGTTGGCAACCCCACGGCTGACGAGGTGGCTGAGTTCAAACGTGGATATAAGGAGGATGCCGCTGAATTCAAACGGCGCAACTCTCTTGCCGACAAACCGATAATCGCTCTTCTTGCCGGTAGCCGGAAACAGGAGATAAAGGATAATCTGCCGTATATGATAAGGGCGGCGCAGCGTGTTGCCGGAGATGAATACCAGTTGGTCGTTGCCGGTGCACCGGGCATTGACCGGGAATATTACAACAAGTTTGTTTCCGGTTTCAGCAATGTGCATATAGTGTTCGGCGAGACTTACCAACTGCTCACACACTCCAGGGCGGCAGCGGTAACGAGCGGTACGGCAACACTCGAGACGGCTCTCTTCGGTGTGCCCCAGGTGGTGTGCTACAAAACGCCCGTTCCCCGTCTGATTGCATTTCTGCGCCGTCATCTGCTTAAAGTGAAATATATATCGCTTGTCAATCTTATTGACGACAATGAGGTGGTAAGGGAACTCGTTGCCGACTCTTTCTCTGAAAATAATATCGCCATGGAACTGAAGGCTATAATCCACGATGGCGAACCGCGCAACCGGATGCTCCGTGGATATGCCGAGGTGAAAAATATTCTCGGCGACAAACGGGCGGCTGACAATGCGGCTGAGAAGATGATTGAAAAATTGAAAAATTGAAAGATTGAAAGATTGAAAAATTGAAAAATTGAAAGATTGAAAGATTGAAAAATTGAAAGATTTAAATTGAAAAGATATGAAAGTTAAAATCCATACAACAGAGGGCGACATTCTTGTGCGCCTCTACGACGAAACGCCAAAACATCGCGACAACTTCGTGAAACTTGCCAAAGAGGGATATTTCGACGGAACATTGTTTCATCGCGTGATAAAAGACTTTATGATTCAGGGGGGAGATCCCGACAGCAAGGGGGCGCCAAAAGGAAAGATGCTTGGCACGGGCGGTCCTGACTATACCATCCCTGCCGAATTTGTTTATCCCAAGTATTTCCACAAGCGTGGCGCCTTGAGTGCCGCACGACTCGGCGACGAGGTGAACCCTGAGCGCGAGAGCAGCGGCAGTCAGTTTTATATCGTGTGGGGAAAGACTTACAAGCCTGCCGAACTAAAACAGATGGAGCGGCAGCTCGAAATGCAACAGGAGCAAGCCATCTTCAACCAACTTGCAAAGGAGAACCACGACAAAATAATGGACCTGCGCCGCAACCGCGACCGCGCCGGACTTCAGGAGCTTCAAGATGAGCTGATTGCCGAAACAAAGGCTATCAGCATGGAGAAAGGTAAACCATCGTTTACCGAAGAACAGCGCCAGGCTTATACCACAGTCGGCGGTACTCCGTTTCTCGACAACCAGTACACAGTGTTCGGCGAGGTGGAAGAGGGACTCGACGTGGTGGAGAAAATACAAAACTGCAAGACGATGCGTGGCGACCGTCCTGAAGAGGACGTGAGCATGACTGTTGAAGTGGTTGAGGAATAAAAGAGCGAAATGAACAGCAACGATATCACTTTAAAACTTGAGCACAAGGGTGTGAAGCCAACGGCAAACCGCATCCTTGTGTACAAGACGCTCCTTGAATTTGACCGTCCGGCAAGCATCGCCGACATTGAGGGGCGACAGCTGCAGATGGACAAGTCGAGCATATTCCGTGTGCTCACCCTGTTTCTCGAACACGACGTGGTTCACTCGTTCGAAGACGGCAGAGGAGTGCTCAACTACGAACTCTGTTTGAGCGAAGGGGCATGCAGCATGAAAGACAGCCATGTGCATTTCTATTGCGAGTCGTGCCAGCGCTCATTCTGTCTTGACAATGTGCATATCCACGACATTCCCCTGCCCGAAGGCTTTTTTGCCCATTCCCTTTCGTTTGTGGTTAAAGGCGAATGTGCAGAATGTCGCAGAAAGAACCACCACGTGTAGTTTTTTTTACTCTATGCTCTCTATATCCACGCCGTCAAACTTATCCATAAACTCGATAATCTGGTTGCGGTAGTTGTTGCGCTTCACTTTCAGTTCCATCGACACGGTATACAGGCCGTTCTGTTTTTTCATTTCATAAGAATCCATCGACACGTTGTCCTTGCGCAGACGGTTTATGACCCTGTTGATATTCTCGCGCTCGGCAGTGCTGATGGTAACTGAGATATTCCTCGATCCGAAACGAAGAAGAACGAAATATATCGTTTCGAGACAAAGCAATACGAGGAGCGTGGCCGTTACGGCGAGCAGATACATGCCCGAACCGCAGGTAAGACCTATTGCCGACGTTACCCACAAGCCGGCAGCCGTGGTGAGTCCCTTTATCACGTGTTTCTGGAATATTATCGTGCCGGCACCGATAAAACCGATACCCGTAACCACCTGTGAGGCTATTCGCGAGGGGTCGAGCGATATCGTGGGCATACCGAGCTGACTCTCGAAACCGAACTGCGAGAGTATCATAAACAGCGCACTGCCCATTGCCACGAGGAAATGCGTGCGCAATCCGGCTTCCTTGGCGCGGTATTCACGCTCAAAACCGATAATTCCGCCCAATAAGGCGGCAACGAAAACACGAAAGATAAATTCCATAGGCAATAAAAGCCCCACCCCCGCGCGCCTTTCAGTCGCTTCCCCCTCCCCATGAGGAGAGGGGAGTAGTATGCTTGGGAGATTAGAGGGGATAATTATATGTTGCTAATATCGTATTGTTTTTACTTTTATTATACACGAATATCCAGCCTAAGGTATCTACTCCCCTCTCCTTATGGGGGAGGGGGAAGCAGCCTAAAGCTGCGCGGGGGAGGGGCCAAAGATTTTTTCCCACTCCCTGAACCTCTCCAGTCCGTCGTCGCCGAATTTGGCGATGCTCCGCTCCACTTTTTCTATAGGTTTCTCAATGTCGAGATGCGTCTTCGAGAAAAACTTGTCGGCATAGCAGATAAGTTTTTCTTCCAG
>CAKQDG010000038.1 GCA_934219025.1 uncultured Prevotella sp.
ATTGGTAGACACGAGGGACTTAAAATCCCTTGGCCAGTAATGGCTGTGCGGGTTCGAGTCCCGCTCGCGGCACATTTTCTTACACGTTATCTCTCATATTAAAAATCGCACATTTTAAACCTTTATTTAATATGCAAAAAAAAGTAGTCTTATTCCTTTCAGCAGCAGCGTTGGTAGCGCTGTCGTCATGCTCAAAACTGGGAGCATTGTCTGCTGACAATTTCAATGTAGTTCCTAATCCGCTCGAAACGGAAGCAGGAAAAGTTCCAACAACAATCAATGGCAAATTCCCTGAAAAATATATGAAGAAAAAGGCTGTTGTCACAGTAACACCAGAGCTGCGCTACGGCGACGGACAGGTGGCAAAAGGACAGGCCGCTACATTCCAGGGAGAGAAAGTTGCCGGAAACGACCAGACCATCAACTACAAGGTGGGCGGCAACTATACGATGAAAACAAACTTCGACTATGTGCCGGAGATGCAGCAGAGCGACCTCTATCTCACTTTCGACGCATACCTGGGCAAGAAAAAGGTTGACGTGCCGGCTGTGAAAGTGGCTACAGGCGTAATCTCAACATCTGAGCTCTACAAGAAAACTCTTGCCGGCGACGGCGCATGCATCGCACAGGACGCTTACCAGCGCGTGAACGAGCTGAAGCAGGAAGCTCGCGTGAAGTTCCTTATCAACCAGGCAAACCTGCGCAAGAGCGAGATGAAAAACAACTCGGTGAAAGAGTTCGTGAGCATGCTCAAGAAAATCAATGCCGACAAGGAAGGCCTGAACATCAAGAACGTAGAGGTATTGGCTTACGCTTCACCAGACGGTGGCGTGAAGTTTAACGACAAGCTGGCAAGCAAGCGTCAGGACGTGTCGGAGAATTACGTAAAGAACACTCTGAAGAGCACAAAAGTGAAAACCGACGTGGCTGCAAGCTACACCGCACAGGACTGGGACGGATTCCAGGAACTCGTGGCAGCTTCAAACCTGCAGGACAAGGACGTTATCCTGCGCGTGCTCTCAATGTATCAGGACCCACAGGAGCGCGAGACACAAATCCGCAACATGTCTGCCGGATTCCGCGAACTTGCCGACGGCATCCTGCCTGAACTCCGCCGCTCACGCATGATTATCAACTACGAGACAATCGGACGCAGCGACGAGCAGATTAAAGACCAGTATAAAGAGGATCCAAGCAAGCTGAGCGTAGACGAGCTGCTCTACAACGCAAACCTCGAGGACAACGCCGACGCAAAGGAGGCTATCTACAAGAAGACCGCCGAACTCTATCCTAACGACAGCCGCGCATTCAACAACATCGCAGCGCTGGAATTTGCAAAGGGCAACAATGCTGAGGCTCAGAACTATCTGAACAAGGCGCTCGCCATCAACGGCAATACTGCCGAGGCCAACGCCAACAAGGGACTCCTGGCCCTGCTCAACGGCAACTCTGCCGAGGCTCAGAACTATATCGCAAAGGCTAACGGAGCAAACAATCTGAACCAGGCTCTCGGCGCCCTGAACATCGCCAACGGCAAATATGCCCAGGCTGAAGAGGCACTGAAGGGACAGAACAACAACACCGCTGCACTGGCACAGATTCTGAACAAGAACTACGCTGCCGCACAGAACACCCTCAGCAATGTGAAAAACAAGAATGGCATGACCGATTACCTCAGCGCCATCCTCAACGCACGTCAGGGCAACAACAGCGCAGCTGCTTCTTATCTGAAGAGCGCTCTGCAGAAAGACCCGAGCCTGGCTGAATACGCTGCCAAGGATCTGGAGCTTCTCAACGTAAGCAAGTAAAAACAAAAGCAGTTTATACTTAAACGATAATTCTAACAGGAGAGGGCATACCATATCAACAATAGATATGGCTAAGCCCTCTCTTGCTATTTCACAACATGAAACAAATAATATTCATCCTCGCCGCAACACTCGCGCTCATCTCGTGTGGCACAAGAAAAGGATACTTCACCATCGAAGGCAGATTCCTGAACATGAACCAGGGCGAACTCTATGTGTACAGTCCCGACGGCATAATCAACGGCATCGACACAATAAAAGTGAACGGCGGACGCTTCGCACTCGAAATACCATGCCACAGAGACGGACAGCTGATGCTCGTGTTCCCCAACTTCTCCGAACAGCCCATCTTTGCACAGTCTGGAAAAAGCGTGGACATAAAAGCCGACGCATCTCACCTGAAACTGATGGAAGTAACCGGCACCGACGACAACGAACTGATGACCAGCTTCAGGCATGGCATAGCATCGGCATCGCCACCAGAAGCACAGAAACTCGCAGAACACTTTATACGCGACAACGCCAAGTCGCCCGTGGCCATCTATCTGCTCGCCAAATATTTTATCATCAACGGAAATACGGCTAACCTGAAAAAGGCAAAGCAGCTGCTCGCCGTAGTGGAAAAAGAACAGCCCAGAAACGGCAACGTGGCAAGAATGGAAAACCACGTGAAGATGATGCTCACAGCAAACGCTGGCAGCCGATTGCCGCAATTCAAGGCAACCGACATATACGGCAAGCCCCTGTCTAACGCCACGCTAAGCGGAAAAAACGCCATCATCGCCACATGGGCGTCATGGAACTTCGACAGTCAGAACACCATACGCAAGATAAACAGCATCGTGGAAGAGAGCAACGGCAAAGTGGTGGCAATAGGAATAAACCTGGATGCCAGCAAGAACGACTGCAAGAGAATTGCCGAAACAGAAAACTACAAATTCCAGAACATCTGCGACGAAGAGCTATTCGACAGCAAACTGCTCGCCACCCTCGGCATTCACTCCGTGGGCGACAACATCATAATCAATGCCGCCGGAAAAATCGTGGCACGAGGCGTGGCCACCGACAACCTGGAGAAATATCTGAAATAGCACGCCATCCCCCATTTTTCACTCACCAATAATCCCTAATCCCCCAACCCTAATCCCTAATCCATGATAGTAAAGACATACAGCGCGGCAGTAAACGGACTGGAAGTAACCACCGTCACTATAGAAATAAGTCTGGCAAGAGGAGTGATGTTCCACCTCTCGGGACTTGCCGACGCAGCAGTAAAGGAGAGCCACGACCGCATAGTGGCTGCCCTGCAAAACAACGGATACAAATTCCCCACAGCCGACGTGACCGTGAACATGGCGCCTGCCGACCTGCGCAAAGAGGGCAGCGGATACGACCTGCCACTCGCCGTGGGAATTCTTGCCGCAATGGAAAAGGTGAACCCCGACAAACTCTCGCAATACATGCTCGTGGGAGAACTGGGACTCGACGGCAAACTGCAGCCCGTGCGCGGTGCACTGCCAATTTCCATAAGGGCAAGGGCAGAAAAATTCAAGGGGCTCATTGTGCCGAAACAAAACATTCGGGAGGCGGCAGTGGTGAACAACCTCGACGTCTATGGCATGGAAAACCTCTTTGAGGTGGTCTCGTTCCTAAACGACACCGCACAGTTTGAACCTACACGCATAGATACCAGAAAGGAATTCTACGAACAGCAAACTAAATTCGAACTCGACTTCAGCGACGTGCGCGGACAGGAAAACGTGAAGCGCGCAATGGAGGTGGCTGCCGCCGGCGGACACAACCTTATCATGATCGGTCCGCCCGGAAGCGGAAAATCAATGATGGCAAAACGGTTGCCGTCTATTCTGCCGCCGCTGTCGCTCGCCGAAAGTCTTGAAACTACGCAAATACACTCAGTAGCCGGAAAACTCGGCAAAGACATGTCGCTCATCTCTCAACGCCCCTTCCGCTCCCCACACCACACCATATCACAGGTGGCTCTCGTGGGCGGCGGACTCAACCCGCAGCCAGGAGAAATATCATTGGCACACAACGGAGTGCTCTTTGCCGACGAACTGCCCGAATTCAACAAGGCCACGCTCGAAGTGCTGCGACAGCCGCTCGAAGACCGCAAGATCACCATCTCGCGCGCCAAATACACAATAGAATATCCATGCTCCTTTATGTTCGTGGCAAGTATGAACCCGTGCCCCTGCGGATATTTCAACGACCCCACACACCATTGCGTGTGCACACCGGGGCAGATACAGCGCTACATGAACAAAATCAGCGGTCCGCTGCTCGACCGCATCGACATACAGGTGGAGATTACTCCCGTGCCATTCCGCGACATCTCCAAGGCGCAACCCGGAGAAAGCAGCGAGGCCATACGCGAAAGGGTTATCAAGGCACGGCACATTCAGGAGGAACGCTTCAACGACATACGCGGCATATACTGCAACGCTCAAATGACCGAGCGCATGATTCACCAGTATGCCGAGCCAGACGAAGCCGGCATCAATCTGCTGCGCGTTGCCATGGAGAGGCTCAACCTGTCGGCACGTGCCTACAACCGAATACTGAAGGTGGCGCGCACCATTGCCGATCTGGAAGGTAGCGAGAAAGTCTTGTCAAACCATCTTGCCGAAGCTATCAGCTACCGCAATCTCGACCGCTCCGACTGGGCGGAAAGAGGGGTGTGAAACTAATAGCATAAAAGATAAATAAAATGAGCAGTGGAATAGAAATTTACCAGACTCCAGACGGAAGTATACAACTCGATGTGAAACTGGAGAATGATACGGTTTGGTTGAACAGACACCAAATGGCAGAATTGTTTGGCCGTGATTATAAAACGATATCTAAGCATATAAATAATGCTTTGCATGAAGAGTTAGATGGTGAACCGGTAGTCGCAAAATTTGCGACTACCAAGAATTATGGTCGCGTGGAAGGGTATACTCAGGAACAAGAAATAGAATATTTTAGTCTTGAGGTGATTACTTCTGTAGGATATCGAGTGAAAAGCAAGCAAGGTATAGCGTTTAGGAAATGGGCAAACTCCGTTCTAAAACAATATATTATAAAGGGTTATGCCATCAACCAGCAGATAAAGCTTGACCGATATAACGAGCTTAAAGACGTGGTACGTCTCATGTCTCGTACTATCGGTTTGCAGGAGAAAGTTACAGAGAACGAATACGGAGGGCTGTTTAATGTAATAAGTGATTATGTCTATGCCCTTGACACCCTCGACCACTACGACTATCAGTCTCTATCAATATCAAAAACCACAAAGGAAGAACCCTTCCATGCCACATACGAAAATGCTATGGAAGCTATCAATGCCTTAAAAGACAAATTTGGAGGCAGCAAATGGTTTGCCAACGAGAAAGACGGTTCGTTCAAAAGCAGCATCGGACAAATATATCAGTCATTTGGAGGCATTGACCTCTATCCGTCGGTCGAGGAAAAGGCAGCCATGCTTTTATATCTCGTTGTAAAGAATCATTCCTTCAGCGATGGCAACAAACGTATTGCTGCGATGCTATTCCTTTGGTTTCTCAACAACAATCAAGTGCTTTATGCCGAAGACGGACATAAACGTATTGCAGACAACACTCTTGTTGCACTCACGCTGATGATTGCAGAAAGCCGCACGGAAGAGAAAGACGTTATGGTGAAAGTTGTGGTAAATCTTATAAACCAGGAAAATGTTTAATAATATAATCTAAATGAAAAACTTACTAACAGCACTCGTGTGCTTGCTTTGCTTCGCCAAGGCTTCTGCCGGCGAATGGAAAGATGTATCGCTAAAACAGTCAATTACCAAAGTGCAACCAATGACCGGCCTCGTATTGTGGACCGACAATGCCGCAGACCGATTCTCGGCCTATGGAGCAAGCCACTCGCTTGAATACTCCTATGTGGCACCATGCAAAGTGGTAACCGGATGCGCTGCCGACGGCACGATTCAATACGACTGGACTTATCTCGAAAACTTGCTCAACGACATAAAAAGCCGAAACCACCAGGCCGTGCTTCGCTTCTTCTATGTATATCCGGGAGAGAAAATGGTGGACGACAAACGCGGCACCACAGCCGTGCCGGCATATATCAAGGCGCTGCCCGACTATCACGAAACATACAAAAAGGTGGCCGGCGACGGAGAAACATGGTATGCCGACTGGAGCAACAGCGAACTGAAACGCTTCACAAAGCAATTCTACACCGACTTTGCCGCCATCTACGGCAACGACCCGCGAATAGCTTTCATCGAAGTGGGATTCGGACACTGGGCTGAATATCACATCTACGACGACAACGGCACCGACATACAGTTTGGCAAGAACTTCCCCACAAAGGAATACCAAAAGGATTTCTTCTTGCATCTCTCCAACGTAATGCCGATACCATGGGCAATCAGCATCGACGCTGCAAGCAACGAATACACCCCGTTTACCAACGACAATGAATTGCTAAGCCTGCAGTTCGGACTCTTCGACGACTCCTTCATGCACCAAAACCACGAAATCGGATCGAAAGACGGGTACAACGAAGAATGCTGGAACGCCATGGGCATGCAGCGTTGGCAATCCGGAGTATGCGGAGGGGAAATAAGCTACTACAAGAGTTCTGACCAGAAAAACTTTACCAATCCAGCAGGAATGTACGGACACACATGGGAGGAAATGGCAAAAAAATACCACATCTCATTCATGATTGCAAACGACAACCCCGCTGGCAAGAACTCTTGGAACACGCCTGCACGCTTCAAGGAATGTAGTATGGCATCGGGATACCGCTTCAAGGTAACCGGTTGCAAGACCGACGGCGCCGAAACACGGCTCACGGTAACAAACACGGGCGTGGCACCAATTTACCGCGACGCTTATTTCGCTATCGGCACAGTGCGCTCCTCGCAGTCTCTGCGCGGACTGCTCCCCGGCAACACCCTCGAAATAACAATTCTTTCCCCTATAAAAGTTTCTGCCGACGGCAAAACAACGGAAATCCCCACAATTGTAAGCGACTATATCCTCGATACACAACAGATTGAATACGAATGCAACATAACGTCTGGCATAAACTCAACAACATATGCCAACGCCGACAACAATGCCACATCTTACAACTTGCAAGGCATAAGAGTTTCGCCAAACAGCAGGGGAATTATAATTACCAACGGAAAGAAAACTGCAAAGTGAAAAATCAACAACAGCAACATCTGTAAATGATATACAAAACAAGCTTTTTCCTTACAGCTTGTAGCATTTTTATACAGAAAAACTATCAATAGAAAAACAAAAAGAGGGGAAATATATATTTTTCCTCTTTTTTATTTGCTGAAAACACAAAGAACGAGTACTTTTGCAAAAAGTATATACATTTTATTAATTTTTCGTTTTAACTAATGAGAAGTATGAAATCATTTAATTTTTGCAAGATAAGCAAGGGATTGTTTGTCTTGGCAATGCTCTTTTTAACTGCAGTACAGAATATCAATGCACAACTGCCATCGTTTAAACTAAAGACTATCGACGGCAAGACAATCGACACAGCAACTCTCAACAACGACGGGAAACCATTTATCATCGACTTCTTCGCCACATGGTGCAAACCGTGCAACCGTGAACTGAGCGCAATAGGCGAGGTGTATGATGACTGGGTGGCTGAAACTGGAGTGAAACTCTATGCCGTGTCTATCGACAAGGCACAGAATGCCAACAAAGTGAAGCCGCTCGTAAACCAGCACGGATGGCCATACGAGGTATTGCTCGACGTGAACTCAGACTTCCGTAAGTCGTTCGGCGGCGAAATGATACCTTTCGTCATCATATGCGACGGCGAAGGCAAGATTGTTTACAAGCACAACGGATATACCGAAGGTGCCGAACAGGAACTTATCGAAAAGGTTAAGGAACTGATTAAGAAATAATACCTTATCATATATAGGCAGGCTATATATAATTATATAGGTAGGCTATATAAACAATATGTAGGCTATATAAATATACGGGCATGCCAAATAGAGTATATATGAAAAAGGCATTTAGAAATAACGAATTAAATTTTATGAAATCAAGAATATTCTTCTCTCTTGCCGCTGCACTTGCCGCAACGGGAGCAATGGCTCAGGAAGCTAACGACGAAGACAAGTTCACCGTCAGCGGAAGCATCCAGAGCGACATTATCATCCCGCAGGAAGACAAGGCCATCGGCACGGAGAAATACAGCGAATGGGCTTTGACCAACACGTATGCCGACATTGCCGGCAGAAGCAAACACATCGACGCCGGACTACGCTTCGAGTTCACGAAGCATCCGCTACCGGGATATGCCACTGCCCCGGAACAGGGATTCAAGGGCTATGGCGTGCCTAACTTCTATCTCAAGACCCACTTCGACAACTGGGATCTCACGCTCGGTACATTCTACGAGCAGTTCGGTTCCGGATTTATCCTCCGCACCTACGAGGAGCGCAGCCTCGGCATTGACAATTCTCTGCTCGGCGGCCGCCTCGTGTTGCGCCCCGTTAAGGGAGTGCAGATAAAGGCTCTCGCCGGAAAGCAGCGCCACTACTGGAAATGGAACGACGCATGGATTTCGGGCGGCGACCTGGAACTCTCGCTCGACCAGTGGTTCAACTCAATGCAGCAGCACAACACGTATCTCACACTCGGTGCTTCGTGGGTGAACAAGTATGAGTCTACAAAAGACGCCAACGTCATGGCTGACGCCACACATATGCTCAACCTGCCAAGCAACGTAAATGCTTTCGACGTGAGGGCAAACCTCCAGGCTGGCGACTTCAGCGTGCTTGCCGAATATGCATGGAAGACAGACGACCCTACCTACGACCGCCTCTATCCGTACATCTACCGCAAGGGAACAGTGGCAATGCTCTCCACGTCTTATTCAAAAGACGGACTCAGCGTATTGCTACAGGCAAAGCGAAGCGACAACATGACATTCCGCAGCGGACGCAGCGTGATGGGACTCTCGTCTAACATAAACAACCTGCCGGCATTTACTCAAGAGCAGACCTATGCTCTCGCTGCCCTTTATCCGTATGCTACACAGGCAAACGGCGAATGGGCTTACCAGGCTGAGTTGGGATACAGATTCAAGCGCAACACCTTCCTCGGCGGAAAATACGGCACAAACGTGAAGGTGAACTTCTCTCACGTTCACGCCATCGACCGCAACGACCACACCGTAGACGGCAAGAGCGAAGGCACGAGCGGATACGGGTCATCGTTCTGGAAATGGGGCGACAAGACCTATTATCAGGATTTGGACGTGCATATCGACAAGAAATTCTCGCGCTCCTTCACGCTCAACCTCATGTACATGAACCAGTATTACAACAAAACCATCGTTGAGGGCGAGGGCGGAATGGTTCATTCCGACATTGTTGTGGCAGATGCAAAATACAAGTTCAACAACAAGCTCACGCTCCGCGGCGAAGCACAGTATCTCGCCACCGACGACGATGAGGGCGACTGGGTGTTCGGACTGCTCGAACTGTCGGTGTTGCCCCACTTCATGTTCACGGTATCGGATATGTACAACTGTGGCGAGACTAAGCTCCACTACTATCAGGGCCTCGTAACGTTCAATGCCGGTGCCCACCGCCTGCAGCTTGGCTACGGCAGAACGCGTGCCGGCTACAACTGCTCGGGCGGCGTATGCCGTATGGTGCCTGCAAGCAAGGGCTTCACTCTTTCGTATAACTACAATTTCTAAGGTATGATGAAAATAATAAAAACTATATGTAGCTCTGCTGCCGCAAAACTGATGTTTGGCATGGCGGCTTTGATGGCTGTCGGCTCTTTCTCTGCCTGTACTGACATCGACGAGAACAACCGCCTGATATATGTAGAGCCAGCCAAGCCAGCCAAGCATGTGCTGATTGAGGACTTCACCGGTCAGCTTTGCGTGAACTGCCCAAAGGCAACCAACAAGATAAAGGAGTTGCAGGAGACATACGGAGATGATGTCATTGCCGTGGGAATCTACGGCGGTAACTTCGGATATAACGATGTTGCAAAAAAGGACCCTTGCCCGCTGACAACTGCAGACGGCAATTCCTATTATGATACATGGAACATAAAGGCACAGCCAAGCGGAATGATAGACCGTGCGAGCGGCGTGCTAAGCGACCTCACATTTTGGGCGCCCTATGTCAATGGACTTATAAAGATGGAGCCCACAGTGGCTATTTTCCCAACTACGGATTACGACGCAGCAACAAAGAATCTGAAAGTGAATGTTGAAGTTGCTGGACTAAAGACACTGGAAGATGCAAAGCTTCAAGTTTGGCTCATCGAAGACGGTATCGTGGACTATCAGTTGATGACAGACGGCAGCAGAAACGACAACTATGTGCACAACCACGTGTTCCGCGCCACTGTAAGTCCGCTCAACGGCGACCCGATAGAAGTTAAGGAAGGGGGCGACGTGAAGAAGTCTTACTCCATCCAGCTGAAGGATGAGTGGAAGCCCGAAAATATGTCGGTCGTAGCCTTCGTATTTACCAACAGCGGAGTGCAGCAGACCGAGAAAGTGAGCTTGTTAGGCAAATAAAAGCCTGCCTAACGGATAAGGGATTTAGATGCACAGCAAAACAAAAAAAGAAAAGTGTAATTATAATAAAAAGAAAATTATGAAAATAAAAACATTATTGGCAGTAGCCCTCATGACCGTGAGCGGTCTCAATGCAATGGCACAGACCGACCTCGAGACATTCCAGTTTGTAGATAAAAACGGAAACGCCATCGCCGACGGCTCAACCTTGACTATATCAGAAATTGAAGATAAAGGACAAGGATTGCAAATCAGCACAGGCTTGTTTGTAAAGAATGTAAAAGGTACGACACAAGCCATAGCTATGGAATATGATATACAATCAATGCCAAGTGGCCACTATTCCATTTGCTTCCCGGGATTATGCGAAAGTTATTCTTCTACAGGTTTGGTATCAAAGGGGCCGTTCCTTTTTGACCCATCAGATCCTGAGATTGGAAATCCTGCCGATTTGCTGGCCGAATGGTTCCCTACAGCTTATGGGACAAGCACTATGACAGTTCAGATAAAGGTGCATGAGGTTACAACAAAAGAAATATTCGGAACAGTTCTTCCTGCTGCAGGCGACTTCAAGGCATACGGTCCGAAGGTAACCTTGAACCTTGTATATGCCGACCCTGCAGGCATCAACGGCGTTCAGGACAACGCAGGTGCAAAGGTGGTATCACGCTACAATGCAGCCGGCATGCAGATAAACTCGGCAGTAAAGGGCTTGAATATCGAGAAGCTTTCAAACGGCAAGACAATTAAACGCATCGTAAAATAAGCAATAAACATTATTAAGGTATGAAGAAAACTTTACTTTCTTTGTTTGCGTTTGCCCTCACAATGGGTGTAAACGCACAAGTAGTGTCTTCATTTGACGGCGCAGTGCAGCGCTCATCATCAGCAACACAGACACAGAGTACATTCAAATCAGCACCTAACAAGGCAACACTTGCAGACAACCAGCGCATCATCGGCCATTATTTCACCGATGAACTGGCAGAATACGGAGCCGGTTTAGCTGCCTACACATCAGGAAGTTGCAAGGCAGCCATAGAGCTGACGGCAAACGATCTGAAGGATTATGCCGGAATGAAGGTTGTGGGCATCCGCTTTGGTCTATGCTATGCCATAGGCGACTCACGCGTGTTCATGGCAACGGTTGCCGACAAGAAGGTAAACAGCGATGTAGTGTCACAGGCAACAACCGATGCAAAGAAAGGTTGGAACACTGTAATGCTCGACCAGCCATATACTCTTGAAGCCGGCAAGTCATACTTCATTGGCTTTGACTATACTCAGAAGCAGACAAAGAGCGGATCGAACTATGCCGCCGAATGTTATCCACTTTCTATGATAAACAGCGAGCACATGATAACAGAAGGCGGAACAATGTGGATGTATGCCAACATTCCGTCAAAATTTGGCGGTAGTGGTAATGCTTGGTATGATTTTTCATCCAACGGAATTCTTAGCATCCAACTTATAGTTGAAGGCACTTTCAAACAGTATGTAGTAACTCCGTTTGGCTTTGAACTCGGTAAAGTGGACTACAAGGAGAACACTGCATCAGCGACCGACATCACAATGCTGAACCTGAGCAAAGAAACAGCTACCAGTGTGAACTATGTAACAAAAATAGACGGTGTAGCCTCAGAAGAACAGCAAGCAAAAGTAAATTTGGCATACGGAAACTTCGGCACATTCAGCGCAGTGTTGCCGGCATCCTCTACTGGCGTAAAGAATGTTACTGTGGAAGTGACAAAGGTGAACGGAAACGACAATCTCTCAAACACCAAGACAGCAGAAGGCAAGGTTGGAATCTATAGCTTCAGCTATCCACAGAACGTATATATCGAGGAATTCACCACAGAGAAATGCCCTAACTGCCCGCGTGTGGCAGGCTATCTGAAGACAGCCCTCAGCAAGGCAGATGCAAGCCGCGTGTATGCAGCATGCCACCATGCAGGATATTACACAGACTGGCTCACAGGCACTTGGGACGAAGACATCGTTTCTCTCGTGTTCGGCGGAACAGGTTCAACATATGCACCGGCTATCGCCGTGAACCGCGACCTTTCTATTGCCAAGAGTGGTTACGACCAGATGGGAGTGATGTTCATGCCGACAAGTGCCAACGATATTACGGCGTATATCAATGGCGTGTCTGCCAAGGAAGCAAACGTGAAGCTCAACATGACAGCCACAAAGATGTATGACGACAGCGAGGCTGTTGTAACAGTAGAGGGAGAGTGCAACGAGGCTCTTGACAAGGACAACGCAAAGCTCACATTCTATGTTACCGAGGATGAAATCAAGGCAAAGAGCCAGAGCGGTGCGAGCGGCACATTCTACCACGAGCACGTTATCCGCTATAACAACAGCTCTTGGGGCGAGGATATCCAGTGGAACGGCAACAAGTTCACCAAGACATTCACTGTGCCTGTTAATTCTTCATGGGTGAAAGACAACGTGAAGTTCCTGGCTATTGTAAACGGCTACAGCAAGGCTGACGAGGAAGCCAAAGTCTACAAGTATCTCAAGGTGGAGAACGTAACCGGCATGAAGTATTCTGACGCCACAACAGGCATCAATGGCGTGTCAGATGATAGCAATGCAACAGTAGTAGCCCGCTATTCTATCGACGGCGTTCGCCTGTCGGCTCCACAGAAGGGCTTGAACGTGATGAAATTGTCTGACGGAAGAACTGTAAAGGTGATGGTGAAATAGTCCGTCAGAGCGAAAAATAAATAAAAAAGTCCCTGGATGTTTTGATTATGCATCCAGGGACTTTTTTTAATAATATGTTTTTGTCTTGCTGTTATTCCTTGTACGCCTCGGCCATCGAAGCAGCGATGATGTCCTCCACGGAGTCCTTTCGCGGTGTTGCCTTGATGTCAGAGAGATCGAGCGAGTCAATCTCGGCAGCCACGGCAGCTGCCTTTCCTGAAATAGAGGGAGCCTCGGCAAGAGTTACGTCGTCCACGCTGCCGCCGTCGTCCTTGCTGCTTTCGGCCTTCTGCTGCGGAATGATGAAATCCTGCTTCACCTCAGTGTCGGGCACATTGAGCACCGGCTCCTCCTCCATCTTGGTGCGGTTGCCTTTTGCGGCGAACACGGCGTCGATAAACTGCGGCTTGCGCTTTAGCTGCTGCAGGGTAATCTTGCTTGCCAGCTGCTGACTTTCCTTTTTGGAGTATCCCTCGCCGATGCCGCCTTCAAGACCTTCCACGAACACCTGGTATTTGAACACGGGACTGTTTTTCCCCTCTCTGCCTTGAGAGATGAGCCTGAAGTCGAGTTTCACCTTGTTTTTCTGACACCACTCGATGAGTTTGCTCTTGAAGTTTATTTCCTTGTAGGCCACCTTGTCGATGTTGATGAGCTGAGCCAGAATGCGCTTCTCCATGAATCGCATGCAAGCCTCGTATCCGCGGTCGAGATACATTGCTCCGACCAGGGCTTCAAACGCATTCCCACCCATATAGCTGTTGTGGGAGGGAGTATGTTTGCCGGATTTTATCAGTTGTGTGATGCCCATTTCGTTGGCAAGGCGGTTCAGTGTGTCCCGCTGAACGATTTTGCTTCTTGTGCTTGTAAGGAACCCTTCGCGCTTACCCTCGAAGTGTCGGTAAACGATGTCGCCCACGATAGCGTCGAGAATGGCGTCGCCGAGAAACTCAAGACGCTCGTTGTTTAGCGGCCGTCCTTTCTCGTTGCGCCTGGTCACGCTTTTGTGCATCAGGGCGAGCTTGTAGTAGTGGATGCGGTGTGGATAAAAGCCGAAGATATTGAAAAGAGCCGAATAAAGCTCCTTTTCCTTTAGGAACGGGAGCCTTATCCGGTCTATGAAGTTGTTAATCATCATACTTCTTGAAGATAACACAAGCGTTGTGTCCGCCGAATCCGAATGTGTTGCTAAGTGCAGCACGCACGGTGCGCTTCTGTGGCTTGTTGAAAGTAAAGTTCAAGTTGTAGTCGATGTTCTCGTCCTTGTCGTCGTCCTGGTGGTTGATTGTAGGCGGAACGATGTCGTTCTTTACCGACAATACCGAAACCATAGCCTCCACAGCGCCGGCAGCACCGAGCAGGTGTCCGGTCATAGACTTCGTAGAGCTGATGTTGAGCTTGTATGCGTGCTCGCCGAAGAGCTGCTGGATAGCCTTCACCTCAGAGATGTCGCCCACAGGAGTAGAAGTGCCGTGCACGTTGATGTAGTCGATATCCTCAGGTTTCATGCCGGCATCCTCGAGAGCGTTTTTCATCACGAGAGTAGCTCCGAGGCCCTCCGGATGAGAAGCTGTGATGTGATAAGCGTCGGCACTCATGCCCTCGCCCACCATCTCGGCGTATATCTGTGCACCGCGAGCCTTGGCGTGCTCCAGTTCCTCAAGGATAAGGCAGCCGGCACCTTCGCCCATGATGAATCCGTCGCGGCTTGCGCTGAACGGACGAGAAGCGTGTTCAGGGTCGTCGTTGCGTGTTGAGAGAGCGTGCATGGCGTTGAAGCCGCCCACTCCGCAGGCGCATATTGCAGCCTCGGCACCTCCGGCCACGATAGCGTCGGCCTTGCCCAGGCGGATAAGGTTGAAAGCGTCTGCCAGTGCGTTTGTAGAAGAAGCGCATGCAGATGTAGTGGCATAGTTAGGTCCGTGGAATCCGAAGCGGATAGAAATCTGACCAGCTGCGATGTCTGAAATCATCTTAGGGATGAAGAACGGGTTGAACTTAGGTCCGTTCTCCTTGTGCAGTGAATAGTATTCCACTTCGTCCTCGAAAGTCTTGATACCGCCGATACCCACTCCGAACACAACTCCGATGCGGTTTTTGTCTACGGTGTCAAGGTTCATCTTGCTGTCGTCCACCGCCTGCACTGCAGCAGCCATTGCGAGCTGAGCGTAGCGGTCCATCTTGCGAGCCTCCTTGCGGTCGATATAGTCGGCAGCGTTGAAGCCTTTCACTTCACATGCAAACTGTGTTTTGAATTTTGATGCGTCGAACAATGTAATAGGAGCTGCGCCGCTTTTACCTGCGAGCAGGTTGTTCCAAGTCTCCTCCGGGTTGTTGCCCACAGGAGTGATGGCGCCGAGTCCTGTTACTACTACTCTTTTTAATTCCATATCTTTTTTTTGTTTTCTGTATGAGTAAGGCTCGGACTTAATAACATTTTTTCAAGCCCTGCCTATTAAAAAAAAGGTGAAAGAAGTGAGGTGAGATCCATTGTCCTTCGGTCTCATCTCACCACTTTCACCTAAAGCTTATATCACTGGGGATAAATTATTTTGCGTTCTCCTCGATATATTTGATAGCGTCGCCAACAGTTGCGATTGACTCTGACTTGTCATCTGGAATAGTGATGTTGAACTCTTTCTCGAATTCCATGATGAGCTCTACAGTGTCAAGAGAGTCTGCACCGAGGTCGTTTGTGAAGCTTGCTTCTGGCTTAACCTCTGACTCTTCTACACCAAGTTTGTCAACGATGATAGCTTTTACTTTTGATTCAATTTCTGACATAATTGTAATGTTTAAAATGTTTTAAATTATTTTCTTTCTTAAAAAATCGGATGCAAAGGAACGAATTTTTATTTACGTATGCAAGTATTTGTTGTAAAAAAGCACTATTTATTGCACACGCCCACCCACTCTGTGCATAAAATTGAGCCTTTTATTCCGTTTTTTCGCGTCGCAGGGGATAATTTCCGCGCAAATTCTCAAACTCTTTTGGAGCGGCTTTCAGTCGCCGGCTGTCGTTGAGCGGGTTATACAGTTGCAGCAAGCGGTCGTCTGCCGAACCGCTCAGGTGGAAGTCAGCCGGCAGCGCTGGCGGAGCGATATGCCATCGGTTAGCTATTCCGAAGTGTCGGCACAGAGCGCTTATCACCATATTGTCGGCATTCGTCTTCCCGTCGGCACTGTATCCGGCGATGTGTGGTGTTCCTATATATACCTTATTTAATAGGGCGAGGTTTATGTTAGGCTCGTTCTCCCACGTGTCCACCACGGCATCCGCCACACATCCGCTCTGCAGGGCACGTAGCAGCGCCGCATTGTCTACCACCGCGCCGCGACTGGTGTTCACCACGAAAGGCGCGCGCGCCAGTCTGCCGAAGAAGCTCTCGTCGGCAAGGTGAAAAGTGGGGTATTTGCCGCCTTTCGTGAACGGCACGTGGAAAGTAATCACCTTGCACTCCCTCTCTATCCGGTCCATGCCCACGAACTCCTCTGCCGTGCAGCCGGCATCCTGCAATGGCGGGTCGCACACGAGCACCCTGAATCCCATGGCGCGTGCCTGTGCAGCCACCTTGGAGCCCACATGACCGTAGCCCACCACGCCCACGGTGTGCTCCGCCGGGTTGAGTCCTTTGTTGCGGCATAGCAGAATGAGAGTGGAGCGCAGATACTGCGCCACGCTGCCCGAGTTGCATCCCGGGCAGTTTGTCCATTCTATGCCGGCGCGCTTCATATATGCGGTGTCGATATGGTCGAAGCCTATCGTTGCAGTGGCAATAAACTTCACGCGGCTGCCCTTTAGCAGTTGTTCGTTGCAGTGGGTTCTCGTTCTCACAATCATGGCATCGGCATCTTTCACGTCGGCTGCCGATATGTCGGCTCCCTTGATATACACGGCATCGGGAGTGATCTGCCGTATTGTTTCCCTGATATAGGGAATCTTGTCGTCGATAACTATTTTCATCCTTTTATCTTTTGATAAACCCGTGGCAAAGGTAAGTCTATTTAGCGAGAAACAGTCATCATGCTGCCACAAATCTTTTTGTCGCCCCACTCAAATAATTTTTATTATCAGAAGGATTATGGTTTTTAGACAAAAACCGATAAAACACCCTCACCAAGTAAGACCCTCGTTCCTCGGGTCAATCGATGTATTATCATATTTCCTTATGAGAACAAGTTCTCAACGGAAATCCGCTAATCCATCGCCAATGCCTTCGGCATTTTTTTACTTTGTTCGGGCGATAAACATAAAAAACATATTCAATCAATTATTCAAGTTTCGGGTTTGTAATCTTCCCCTCCCCCGCCTCCCCCTCCGGGGGCGGAGCGGTTACCTTTTAAATGCCATAACCCGAAGCAACTACAGCCTCTGCAAGAACCAGAGTACCTAGGGGCGGAGCGGTTACCTTTTAAATGGCATATCCCGAAGCAACTACAGCCTCTGCAAGAACCAGAGTACCTAGGGGCGGAGCGGTTACCTTTAAATGTAATAAACTTACATATCTGTAATTACAAAAATCAGTATCATTACTAATTTTACCAGTAAACATTTAAGCTTTTAGCAGAAAGAGTAACTGCTCCGCCC
>CAKQDG010000039.1 GCA_934219025.1 uncultured Prevotella sp.
TAGACAAGACGCGCATCGGAGTGAACGGCGGTTCGGGCGGCGGCACACAGACCGTTCTGCTCACGGCTCTTGACTCCAGATATACTGCAGCATGCCCAGTGGTGAGCCTGTCGTCGTGGTTCGACGGAGGATGCCCCTGCGAGAGCGGAATGCCGATACAGCTTGCTGGAGGCGGAACATGCAATGCCGAGATTGCGGCAATGTTTGCCCCCAAACCATTAGGACTCGTTAGCGACGGAGGCGACTGGACATCTACCACTCCAACCCTCGAACTACCTTACCTGCAGCGCATCTACGGTTTCTACGGCAAGGAGGATAACGTATCGGATGTTCATCTGCCCAAGGAGCGCCACGACTTCGGACCGAACAAGCGCAACGCCGTTTATGATTTCTTCATCAAGGTTTTCAAACTCGACAGTTCGAAACTTGATGAAAGTAAGGTGACGATAGAAACGGAAGACCAACTGAGATTTTATCCGAAGAAAAACTGATGACTGCAATTTTGGGGAATAAGAGGTGCTAAAATAATTCGTTTGTGTATGGAATTATTAGATTGAAATCCGACTTTTTGACCACTTTTCTTAAAAGCCCCGAAAATCCGCATATTTCAAGTGAGCGTTGCTTTTCGGGGAGCAAAGCATTGCTTCTCTCCCGAAAAAGCATTGCTTTTCCCCCGGAAGAGCATTGCTCAGCTCTCGTAGTGTCTGTTTTCTTTACAAAATCAAATGAAAAAGTGTTCTAAACTTCTTATTTCTGTCTAAAAGCCTGACAGTGAGTTTTTTATGCAAAACTGCGGAGGGGAGTAACGACAGGAGTAGTGTGTAAACAAAAAAGGTGGATTTTAAAGAGAGCCGAATCTCTGTAAAACCCGCCTTTGCAGCATATATATGTTATATATTATTGGTCAGGATTTTCCACAAACCCTTGGTATTCGGGTGTAAGTCCCGACATTATGGCATCGTAACACTCGTCCATCCGCCGGTTTATATCCTCGGCGCCCTGTCCTTCGGGGAAGATAGGTTTGTGGATAGTAAGTTTCAGCGGATGCCATGAAACCCACTTGCAGTCTCTCATTCGCGGCATTATGTCAAACGAGCCGTTGATTGTCAGTGGAAGGATTGGCAACTGCAACTCGTCGGCGAGCATAAATGCCCCGCGGCGAAACTTGCCCATGTGTCCTGTGAAAGTTCTGGCTCCCTCCGGGAACACCATCACGCTCATGCCGTCGTGGAGCGTGGCACGTGCCTTGTCGTATGTTTCCTTCACCTTGCGCGGTCCTCGCTTGTCAACAAAAATCTGATGCGATTTTTCGCATGCGAAGCCAACGAAAGGAATCTTGCGCAGTTGGTATTTCATCATCCATTTGAACTGTCTGCCAAGAAATCCGAACACAAGGAAGATATCGAAGGCTCCCTGATGGTTGGCTGCTATGACATACGACTGGTTCTTCTGCATGTTCTCTCTTCCCTCCACTTTTACGGGAAGCAAAAGCACACGGATTATAGCCTGTCCCCACCATTTTCCCGGGTAGTATCCCCAGAAATGTCCGCCTCCGAGCGAGCATCCTATGATTACCATCAAGGAGATGACAACCGTCCACAGAAGCAATAGCGGCAGGGCTATGCATAGTTGGTAAACTCTATACAGATATTTCATTTTATTTTAATTTCGGGTATTTTCTTGTCCATCCGTCCCAGCGCAGCCGCATCACTCCAAAGAAAGCTTCACCAAATATGCCGCCGCTCATCTTCGACACGCCCTCTCTTCTGTTTACGAAAATCACGGGCACTTCCTTTATTTTGAATCCAATCTTGTATGCCGTGTATTTCATTTCAATCTGGAAGGCATATCCCTTGAAGCGTATTTTGTCAAGCTCGATAGTTTCGAGCACGTGGCGCTTGTAGCATTTAAAGCCGGCGGTGGTGTCGTGAACCTTGAAGCCGGTAACAAACCTTACGTATTTCGAGGCGAAATAGCTCATCAATACTCTGCCGATGGGCCAGTTCACCACGTTCACACCGCTCACGTATCTCGAACCGATAGCCACATCGTAGCCCTCGTCGTGGCATGCTGCATATAGCCGCGGCAAGTCGTTAGGATCGTGGCTGAAGTCGGCATCCATTTCAAATATATATTCATATTCGTGTTTCAAAGCCCATTTAAAACCCGTTATATATGCCGTACCCAAACCGAGTTTGCCGCTTCTTTCTATTATGTGCAGGCGATCTTTGAATTCGCCGGCAATGAGTTCCTTCACTATCCCTGCCGTTCCGTCAGGCGAACCGTCGTCAATAATCAGGATGTCGAATTCTTTTTTCAGTCCGAACACCGCACGGATTATTTTCTCAATATTCTCAATCTCGTTATATGTCGGGATAATTACAATGCTGTCACTCATATTTATGCCTTTTTTTTGTTTTACAGCGCAAAGTTAGCAATAAAAATGCAAGTGGCATAAAAAGAAACATAAAATACAAGCTGTTTCTACAAATTTTTTGATTAACTTCGCAGCCTGTTAATATTATATAAGGTGGAAAGCCTGTCTTCTCCGCCAATCAGCATTAAGGTAGAAAGATGGAAATACGGTCGATACTCGACATTTATGCAGCTTCTGCGCAAGTGGAAGCTTTGGGAAAGGTTGTTGATGATGAAAAGATAAAAACGGTATCGCTGAGGGGATTGTTCGCCTCGGCGGTTCCCGTTGTGTTTGCTTCTATGGCAGAGAGATTGCCGAGTGCCTGTCTTGTAATACTCAACGATGCTGAAGAAGCCGGATATTTTTATCATGACCTCACTCAGATGCTCGGCACGGACAATGTGTTGTTCTTTCCGTCGGCTTATCGCCGGCAAGTGAAATACGGGCAGCGGGACGCCGCCAACGACATACTCCGCACCGAGGTGTTGAGCCGCATAAAGGAGTGCTCTCCCAATACATCCCGCTCCTCGCTTTCCGCTCCTCATTCCTCGCTCTACATCGTAACCTGTCCGGAGGCCCTTTCGGAACTTGTTGTTTCAAACAAGCATCTTGACGACCGCACGATAGCCCTTAGCGTAGGCGATGAGAAGGACATCGTGGAACTGGAAAAGACAATGCGCTCGTTTGGGTTCAAGGAAGTGGACTATGTTTACGAGCCGGGTCAGTTTGCAGTTCGTGGAAGCATTCTCGACGTATATTCGTTCAGCAACGAATATCCCTATCGAGTGGATTTCTTTGGCGACGAGATAGATTCCATCCGAACCTTCGAAGTGCAGACGCAGCTTTCAAAGGGTAAGGTAGACAAGATGAACATCGTGCCGGAATTGGCTGGACTCGTTTCCGAGAAAATTCCTTTCTTGAAATTCCTGCCAGCCGATACGCTCGTTGTGGTAAAGGATATCACCTTTGTTCACGACGTGATAGACAACACATACCGCGAAGGATTCTCGCAGCAGGCAATAACCGAGAAACTCGAAGGCGCCACCGAGATGGAACAGCAGGCTATAATGCAGCAGATGAAGGCAGAAAACACTCTTGTTTCCGGTTCGGCATTTGCCGAAGATATCGTGAACTTCAAGCGGATAGAATTTGGAGGCAGCAATACCGGAACGCCACAGGCCACCGTTACGTTTAGTACGAATGCCCAACCCCTATTTCATAAAAACTTCGACCTGTTGCAGAAAACTCTCGAAGACTACATCCTGCAAGGCTACAAACTCTATATCCTTGCCGACAGCCCTAAGCAAAACCAGCGCCTGCGCGACATTTTCGATGAAATGGCGCAGCACAAAAAACTTGCCGATGGCACAGAGATACAAACCTCTCCTATAGTCTTCACTCCTGTGGAGAAAACCCTTCACGGAGGTTTTATTGACAATAATCTGAAGATTTGCATATTCACCGACCATCAGATTTTCGACAGGTTCCATAAATACAATCTTCGTTCGGATGCTGCCCGTAGCGGCAAGATGGCGCTCACGATGAAGGAACTTCAGGAAATGGAGCCGGGCGATTATATCGTGCATGTGGATTTCGGTATCGGCAAGTTTGCCGGACTGGTTCGTGTGCCTGTGGGCGACTCTTACCAAGAGATGATACGCATCGTGTATCAGAACAACGACAAGGTGGATGTAAGCATACATTCGCTGTATAAAATATCAAAATACAAGCGTCGCGACAGCGAAACCCCTCCTCGCTTGAGCACTCTCGGCACAGGGGCATGGGAAAGGCTGAAAGAAAAGACGAAGAAGAAAATCAAGGATATTGCCCGCGACCTTATAAAACTTTATGCCACCCGGCGCCATGAAAAAGGTTTCCAGTTTAGTGCCGATTCTTTTATGCAACACGAGCTGGAGGCAAGTTTCCTCTACGAAGATACGCCCGACCAGCTGAAGGCAACAAATGATGTGAAGGCAGATATGGAAAGCCCGCGCCCGATGGACCGCCTTGTATGTGGTGATGTGGGATTCGGCAAGACAGAGGTTGCTATCCGCGCCGCTTTCAAAGCAGCCTGCGATTCAAAGCAGGTTGCCGTGATGGTGCCTACAACGGTGCTTGCTTACCAGCACTACCAAACGTTTACCAGTAGGCTAAAAGGAATGCCCGTGAGGGTAGACTATCTGTCGAGGGCGCGTTCCGCCAAACAAACGAAACAGGTGCTTGCCGACCTTGAGTCGGGCAAGATTGACATAATAATCGGCACACACAAACTTATCGGAAAGTCGGTAAAGTTTCACGACCTCGGACTGCTCATTATCGACGAAGAACAGAAGTTTGGAGTATCAACGAAAGAGAAACTCCGCAAGATGAAGACAAACGTTGATACACTAACCATGTCGGCAACTCCTATTCCGCGCACCTTGCAGTTCTCGCTCATGGGAGCTCGCGACATGAGTATAATCCAGACGCCGCCGCCAAACCGCTATCCTGTATGTACCGAAGTGCACACCTTTGATGCCGAAGTGATAAAGGATGCCATAAACTTTGAAATGAGCCGCAACGGTCAGGTGTTCTTCGTGAACGACCGCATAAGCAATCTGCCCGAAATTGCCAACACTATCAGACGCAATGTGCCAGATGCCAGGATAGCTATAGGCCATGGACAGATGAAGCCGGAGGAACTGGAGAAGATCGTGATGGGATTCATAAACTACGACTACGATGTGCTCCTCTCCACCACTATCATCAGCAACGGCGTGGACATCAGCAATGCAAACACCATTATCGTGAATGATGCCCACCGTTTCGGCCTGTCAGACCTTCACCAGATGCGCGGTAGAGTGGGGCGTAGCAACAAAAAGGCATTCTGCTATCTTCTTGCTCCACCATTGTCGGTACTTTCCCAGGATGCCCGCCGTCGTCTGGAAGCCCTTGAAACCTTCTCCGAACTTGGCAGTGGCTTCAACTTGTCGATGCAAGACCTTGACATGCGTGGCGCCGGAAATCTGCTCGGAGCAGAACAGAGCGGGTTTATGGAAGACCTTGGCTTTGAAACCTATCAGAAGATTCTCACACAAGCTGTTACGGAACTCAAGAATGATGAGTTCAGCGATATGTATCAAGAGGAGATTGCCGAGGGCAAAAAGCTGTTGGGCGATGAGTTTGTTGACGACTGTGCCGTGGAGAGCGATCTCGAGATGTTCTTCCCCGACCAGTATGTGCCGAGCAGCAGCGAGAGAATGCTTTTGTATCGCGAACTCGACAATATCAATAATGACGCCGATTTGGAGCGATACAAGTCAAATCTTGTAGACCGCTTTGGCGAAATACCTCGCGAAGGTTTGGAACTCTTGCAGGTGGTGCCTCTACGTCGTATCGGCAAACGGCTTGGTTTTGAGAAGATAATGCTAAAAAACGGTGCGCTGCAGATGCAGTTTGTCTCAAATCCGATGAGTGCCTATTACAAGAGTGAGGCTTTTGAAAAGGCTCTCGACTATATTGGCCAGAATCCGCGCCGCTGCAATATCAAGGAGAGCCGTGGCAAACGCTATATGACTGTCAGCAAGGTGGACTCCGTTGAAAAGGCTGTTGAAATACTTAGGAAGATTGAAGGGTTGAAAAATTGAAGGATTGAAAAATTGAAAAATTGAAAAATTGAAAAATTGAAAGATTGAAAAATTGAGAGATTGAAAAATTGAGAGATAATATATAGCAAAAAAAACAATAAGATAAATTATGCTGATACTTATAACGATACTTATTTATTTCTGTGCCTTGATGGTGATGGGAAGAGTTACAAGTCGCAAGTCAAACAATGATATATTTTACCGCGGTGAGCGAAAGTCGCCATGGTATATGCTTGCTTTCGGACTTGTAGGAACTTCGATATCGGGCATCACTTTCGTTTCCGTTCCGGGAATGGTGATAAACCAGGAGATGACGTACATCCAGACGTGCATCGGGTTTATATTCGGGTATTTTGTCGTGGCCTTTGTATTGTTGCCTGTTTATTATAAATTAAACCTCACCACGATTTATTCTTTCCTGAAAATCCGCCTCGGTCGACGGTCTTACAAGACAGGTGCTCTTTTCTTCCTCTTGTCCGAAATGACGGGCACGGCGCTCCGCTTCTATGTGGTATGCAGTATATTGCAGAGATTTGTTTTCGGACAGTTTGGCTTGCCGTTCGGCATAACGGTGGTGATGCTTGTTATGCTGATTTGGCTATATACCCGCAAGGGCGGGATAAAGACAATAGTTTGGACAGACACTTTCCAGACTCTCTGTATGATGGTAGCCCTGTTGATTATAATTCTTCAGGTTGTAGGGAAACTCGACATGTCATTGGGGGATGCAGTGTCGGCGGTTATAGCCGACAGCCATAGCCGTATATTCGTGTTCGACGATTTCATGTCCACGCAAAATTTCTTCAAGCAGTTCATTAGCGGAATATTCATCGTTGTCGTTATGACCGGACTTGACCAGCATATGATGCAGAAAAACCTTACCTGCAAAACGCTCCGTGATGCGCAGAAAGACTTGTGCGTGGGCGGATTCTTCTTCCTGCCCGTCAATCTCCTCTTCCTGTCGCTTGGCGTGCTGCTGATATTGCTTGCCCAAAAAGAGGGCATTGCCTTACCTGCTGACAGTGATGAACTTATGCCGATGTTTACCGCCTCGGGTTGGATGGGAAACCTTGTGCTTGTGCTCTTCTCCATTGGTATTGTGGCGGCATCGTTCAGTGGCACCGATTCTGCGCTCACTGCCGTAACCACGAGCTATTGTGTGGACATAAAGGAGCGTCCCGACGATGAGCGTTTGCGCCGTTGGGTTCACTTTGGCATATGCCTGTTGTTTGCAATATTCATTTTGTTGTTCAAGGCTCTCAACTCCACGAGCGTAATCGATGCCATCTATATAATGCTCTCTTATACCTCCGGACCGTTGTTGGGCTTGTTTACATATGGTATACTTACGCGTTGCAGGGTGAACGACCGCCTTGTTCCGTATATCTGTATCGCCTCGCCTTTGGTATGCTTCGTCATCGACCAACTCACGACACATTTCACGGGCTATCGCTTTGGCTACGAGTTGCTGATGCTCAACGGCACATTGGTATTCTTAGGCCTATTGCTTTCAAGAAACACTCAAGTGGAAACTATAGAAAAAACATAATTTAATAAAGAAAAAAACGATTAAGCGAGAGCAATGAAAGTTTACTTTCAAATTGCCGAGCGTGAGTTTTTTATTAAAAAAAAGTTTTTCCCCATTTTACCCTCACACCCTCACACTTTATGCGTAATATATTGATAACCAGTTGTTTGGTGTGGTGAGGGTAGGTGTGAGGGTAGGTGAGGGTAGAAATGAAATTCTTAAAAAAAAATATATGATTATGAAGAAACAATATATCGTCGCTCTGCTGATGGCGACAACAGTAAATGCTTTCGCTCAAGATGCGAAGCAGACACCATGGTTCAGCAATATAAAACTGTCAGGATACGGACTTGTGGAATATCAGGCATCCGGACAAAAGGGAAACAAAACAAATTCCTTTGACCTTCGCCTTGTCAGAGTTTCGCTCGACGGGCGCTTGAAGGGGGATTTTTATTGGAAGGCTCAGATGCAGATAAACGGCAACACGTCTACAAAGGGCAGTTCTCCGCGCCTTGTAGACCTTTTTGCCGAGTGGCAGAAGTATCCTTTCTTCAAGGTTAAGGCAGGACAGTTCAAATTGCCTTTCACTTTTGAAAACCCTATGCATCCTATCGACCAGGGCTTTATGAGCTACAGCCAGAATGTGAGCAGCCTTTCCGGATTTTCCGACCGCAGCGGACAACATTCGAGCAACGGACGCGATATAGGTGTGCAGGTGCAGGGTGATTTCCTGAAAAACGGAAAAGGGAGAAACCTTCTGCACTATCAGGCCGGAGTGTTCAACGGACAGGGTATCAATGTGAAGGATGTTGACCAGCAGAAAACTGTTGCCGGTGGCATTTGGGTGATGCCGGTTGAAGGTATGCGTATCGGAGTGTTCGGTCTGGAAGGTTCTTATGCCCGCAAGTGGAGTTATACCGACGATGAGGGGGTGAAGCATACGGAAACGAAGAGTCTTCCGCAACACAGATATGCCATAAGTGGAGAATATGTTACCAAGAGCGACTGGACCTTCCGTTCAGAGTATATCCACGGCACGGGTGAGGGATTCAAGACCAGCGACAACGAGAAGAATCCCGACCTGACCCTCAACGGCTATGGTAATAAAGCCGATGGATTTTATGCTGCCGCCATTGCTCCTGTGATAAAGAAGAAAGCCCACCTGAAGGCGCGCTACAACATGTATCGCCGTGCTGCAACGTGGAACACGATGAAGTCGATGTATGAAATCGGCGCCGACTACAAGTTCTCAAAGAACATTGGAGTCACCGCCGAATATGTGTTTGTAAACGATCGCACGCTCTCCAAAGAAAATTATAATATGGCAGATGTGCAGTTGCAGTTTAGATTTTAAACAAGTTGTCCTTTGCTGTTACTTGGGTTGGTACACCAGCTTTGCCGCCAAGATGACAATCTTTGAAACTTACGCCCTCGGTATTGTCCATGCTGAGGGCGTTTTTCACTTCCTTAATGTTCACCCCCTTAAACGAAACGTTGGTTATAGGTTTTGCCAAGGTTCCTTGCAAAACGATGCCCGCCTGACGTGCCTTGCGGCAACTTAAACCATCCACATGGATATTGCGAATGGTAGAGAAGTGATTGTCGTCCATACCCTCGCCGGCATACATGCTCGTAATATAGAAAAGGTCTTCCACCTCGTCAAACTCGCAGTTCTTGACAAACAGGTTTTCCACAAATCCGCCACGGTTAGGGTTCGTCTTTACGAAGATGCCACGCTTGCAGTAGCCGGCGTATGTACAGTCTTCCACGAATACATTTCTCACCCCTGCCGACATCTCGCTGCCTATCACCACGGCGTGCAGCCCCTTAAACCGGCAGTTGCGTATCACGATATTCTCCGACGGACTACCGATTTTCCATCCGTCGTTGTCTCTTCCGCTCTTTATGGCTATGTTGTCGTCGCCGTTGTTAAACTGTATGTCCTCGATAAGGATATTTCTGGAACATTCCGGGTCAATACCGTCGTTGTTCACCAATTTTGCGTCATATCTTAATGAACGGCAAATGATGTTTTCGCTTTTCAGCAGATGCACACACCAGAAAGGCGAGTTGGTGATAAACACGTCAGCCACTGTGATGTTCTTGCATCCGAAAAACTGTATCAGATGCGGACGAAGGAATTTTCCTTCTCCGAAGTTGCGCTTTTCCACAGCCGTTTCTTCGTGGTTCATCTTGCGCGAAAGGTCGCGCCCTTCCCTTTGATCCTTGCGCCATGTGGCAAACGTTGTCTGCGCATTGCCGTCTATTGTCCCCTTGCCTATAATCGCCACATCGTGCAGGTTGTAGCCATATATGAACGGGGAGTAATTCTGCAGGAAAGTTCCCTCCCAACTTGTCTTCACCATCGGCAGATAATATTTCGGTTCTGGAGCGAACTTCAGCGTTGCCCCTTCCTGAAGGTCGATGCAAGTGTTGCTTTCAAAATGAATCGGTCCCTTTATGTAATATGTTCCCGCCGGCACAATGATGTGTAGTCCGCCAAGTTTCCTTGATTGTGCCATAGCTTTCTTGAAGGCAGGCAGACAGTCTTTCTTGCCGTCGCCTTTTGCTCCGAACTTCAGTATGCTCTTTGTCGAGGAAGATATTTTAGCACCGGAAATCTCTTTCAGTATGTCATCACGCTTTGCCGCGTCATAGTCTGCTGCGTTTGCAAATATGCTCATGGCAGCAAGTGTTATCAGAAACAGTAATTTTTTCATATCTCTTTTATTTCTTTATCTTTTGATTATAGGCTTTACAGCTTTCTCGCCTGTGATGTTGTATTTCAGCTCTCCCGTAGGCACGAAAAACGAAACATTCTCGAATGTCAGTCCGCGGCTGTTGTCAATATTCAGCGTATTGTCGGTGGACTGGATTGTAAGATTTTTCAGAGTGAGTCCTCCCACGTCGTTGAGGCTCTTGAATATGCGGTTGGTCCTTACCGTGCCGTTTTCTATCACCACTCCCGTAGTTGGCACTTCGGGAATAGTGTTCATGCTCATCATGCGGTCGGCAGACTCTATGGCAAAGTTGCTTATCTTTATATCCTTGACCACGGGTGTGAGCGGAGTAACGGCAAGCGGCGGATTGCGCTGAGCCAGTTTGCCCATATACATCGGCGAACCGAGCAAGTCCCATGTGAAAGCCTCGTTCACGTCGATAAGCCTCACGTTGTCGTAGAATATATCCCAGATGCCACCGCCGCGGTTGCGTCTGGTCTTGAAACGGAATCCAGTTCGAGTGCCGTTGAACACACAGTGATGCAGATAAACATTCTTTATTCCGGCAGCCGTTTCGCTGCCGCAAGTTATTCCGCCGTGTCCTTTCTCGGCGAGGCAATATCTTATCACCACGTTTTCCGTGGGTTTGCCCACTCGCAGTCCGTCTTCGGCTCTTCCGCTTTTCAGCGTGAAGCAGTCGTCGCCACAGTTGAGCGTGGAGTATTCTATGAGCACGTTTCTGCACGACGAGATGTCGATGCCGTCGCCGCTTGGCACCCCGACGGAGTTTACCGTCACTCCTCTGATTATAACATTTTCGCAGTATATGGGGTTGATGTTCCACAACACGCTTCGTTCAAACGTTACGCCCTCCACGAGAACATTCCGGCAGTTTATCGGTGCAAACGATTTAGGTCGGTAGAAAGTCCTGCCCTCATGTCCGTCGCATATTCGTTCAGCCACGGGCAAGCGGTAGTCGATATCCTTCTCCACCACGCTGTTTCCGTTTTTCAGTTTTCTCATCTCCGCATCCATTGGCGGTCCGATAATCTTTCCCCGTCCCGTCAGGGCAATGTTCTTTGCCTTATTTGCATAGATAAAGGCACCTGCCCCCATCACTTCTATGCCCTCGTGGCGTGTGAAGACAGCCGGCTGGTAGTCTTCTATGTCAGCCGAAAATTCCAATGTGCATCCCTCGTCAAGATGCAGTTCGATGTTGCTTTCCAGTGTGATGCGCCCCGTGAGCCAGTGGCCGGCGGGAACAATCACCCTTCCTCCGCCTTTTTTTGAAAGTTCTGCAATTTTCCTGTTTATCGCCGTAGTGATTTTTCCTTTGCCGTCGATATCCTCGCGGCATAAAGTTGCGGTGACACTTTTGAATGATGGGCGTTTCAGATTTTTCATCTTGAACGGTAGCTTGCCTAATGGCATAATGTCTGTGGGCAAAAAGGCAGCCCCCACCTCGTTGAGCTCCACGATGTCGCTATTCTCGAGCATGGAATTAATGTCGGCGCCTTCTCTGTATGTTGCATTGTTTCCGCAACAAGCTTGTCTGTCTTGTGCCTGTGCCAGACTTTTTGGCACAAACATCATTGCCGAGACAGCAAGGAGAAGGTTTGCCGTGTAGTTTCTTTTAGCCATTTTTCTTTGGTTTTCTTTTTATAAATAGGACGTTAGTTGCAATGATTTGTAATATATACAAAAAATATTGTGTTGCTGATGCAATAAAATACGATTTTTGTTGTTATAGATAATAAATGCAGACTGCACTTGTTGTGCGTTTACGTAAAAAGTCTGCTGTCGGAAAAACAAGAACCAATAATGAATATAATAATTCTTCTATTAGCAGGAACGTTTGTTATCAGTATGCTTACGGGATTTTGCTTTATCCCTGCAATACTTACCTTTTGCAAGAAAAAAAAACTATATGACATACCCGATGAGCGCAAGGTGCATCATGATGCCATTCCCCGTCTTGGCGGTATATCTTTTTTGCCGAGCATGCTGCTTGCGGCAATAATAATGCTGCTCACGTTTGAGAATGTAACCGGGCAACAGAAGATAATCATAAATTCCTGGACGGCAAGTTTCGTGATAAGCCTCCTTATTATATATTGCGTGGGGATAGTAGACGACATCGTAGGGCTGAAAGCAAAGACAAAGTTCATATTCCAGCTTGTTGCCGCAAGTTTGTTGCCGATCTCCGGTTTGTATATCAACAATCTGTATGGCTTTCTTGGAATATACGAGATACCGTTTTTTGTAGGCTTCCCTCTCACTGTTCTTTGCATTGCCTTTGTAGACAATGCCATGAACCTTATCGACGGTATCGACGGACTCTCGTCGTCGCTTGCCTTCATTGCCCTTGCCGGCTTTCTGTATGGCTTCTACTGCATCCACATGTATGTTTACTGCCTTATGATAATGGGTCTTATGGGCATATTGTTTGCATACATGTATTATAATATATTCGGTACGGTGGCAAACGGACTGAAGATTTTTATGGGCGACTCGGGCAGTCTCACGCTTGGCTTCATGCTCAGCTTCTTTACCGTGAAATTCGCGATGTCGCGCCCCGACCTAATTCCCGACGGCAAATACGTTATAGACCTTTTCGGCATCGCTTTGCCATACGAGAAAGTGCGTCTTGCTTTTGTCTATACCCTGCTCATCGTCCCAACGTTTGATGTGTTTCGCGTGATATTCGTAAGGCTTTACCACCATACGTCGATATTCAATCCCGACAAGCGCCACATCCACCACAAGCTGCTTGCCACGGGGCTGAACCAGCATCAGGCATTGGTGGTGATAATTTTTCTTCAGTTGATGTTCATTGTGCTCAATGGCATATTGATACCCCATCTTGATGTTACGAGCATCGTATGTGTGGATATCGTTGTGTTTACCGTTGTCAATATGGTGATAACCAGGTTTGTCAAGGAAGGTGTGGAAAAGAATTAATATTTCTTGAAACTTAGCTTCAGCAGGTCAGACTGCAGTTGCATCTTGCTTCCGCTGATTTTCACCACCTGAAATTCCTCTTCCGTCTTGTTTATGCCGAAGGGTTTCAGCAGGGTAGGGTCGGAGAGCTGTTCGTCGCCCTCTTCGCGGTTGTAAGCGTATGGCGCGTTGAGCACGAGTTTTCCTCCTCCCGAGTTGTATCTCATCAAGATAGAGCGGTGGTTGCCGCTTTTGTCGTCAGCCTCCATCAGTTTGAACTGAAACGACCAGAATATTTTCTCTTTCGACAAGTCGAGCACTCCGCCCGTTGCCAAGGTGTCCACTCTTGTCAGTCGCCACATGCCGTCGAAGTCGCCGGCAGACGAAGTTTCAAGAGTGCATGAGTGCAGCAGCGAGATTGCTGCTGCAAGGAGTATGAGTGTTTTTTTCATTTCTTTTCTTTGTTTTTTTGGGGGGGACAAATAAGACTAATAGGACAAATAAACTTTCATTCCTAATTCCTAATTCCTAAATCCTCATTCCTAAATCCTCATTCCTAATTCCTAATTCTTTTAGTAACTGTGAGCTGGAAGCCCTGGTTGTTGCCCAGTATGGCGCCGAAGTCCATGGCATATCCGCCCTTTATGGTCCATCCCTTCAGTAGATGCCTGTTGAACGAGTATTCACCCTCCACGAGGAAGCTCACGTTGTGGTGCTCCTTGAGGTAAGGGCTACCGTAAGTGCCGAGTCCCTCCTGATAGGTGGCGAGCACGCGGTATCGGGTGTTGCCTGTGGGCCTGCCGTCGAATCCCAGGTGGAACGCCATGAAGCGGTTGTTCTCCACCTGTATCCTTCCGTCGCTGTTGTATATCGGCGAGCGGAACAGAGGGTTTCCCATCACCTGTCCCCAGTGTTGCCATCCGGGATAGATGTTATGGTTGTAGTAGTTGTCCATGCCGCCGATGTGGTCGGGGATGGTTGCGGTGTGGTCATGGTAGATAGGTCCGCTCTGGTATTTCGTGTAGAGATATTCCACAACGATGTTTCTCAGCCACGACCCGTATTTCAGATGCAGGTCGAAGCCCAGCATCCAGTCTTTGAAATCATACAACACGTATTTTCTTTTCTCCTTGTTCTGCCAGTTGTCGCCGCTGCCGTATCCGTTGTAGTCCAGCTGAAACATTGCCGAGTGGTCTTCAAAGAATTTGTCCACGTAGAGTCCGGCTTTCCATGTGTCCCTTTCGTAGTTCAGTCTCAGCATCCAGCTGCCCAGCTGGTTGCCCTCCATGTTTTTGTAGTTTTCGCCGTCGGTGGCATCCTTTCCTCCGGGGATAAAGGCATTCCAGAAAGCATGTAGTCCGGTGTTTCCTTTAATCTCGGTCATTGTGCCGTCGCCGTTGGGCTGATAAGATTTTCCGCCGAACTGTGCCGCCATTTCCAGTCCCATTTCTATTGAGAACGGATACATATACGGGTCTTTGCCGATGCGCAGGAATCCGGCCTTTGAGTGATAAAGCGTGTGGTCGGCATATCTTGTCTGCTTAGCCGTGAAGTCGTGCTGCCATGAGTCGTCGGTCATCATGCCATAGGCTATGTGTCCGCGTAGCTGCAGCCATCCTTTGGTCAGCGGCACGGTCCAGTAGTCCTCCAGTGCCAGCCTTGCCTCCGGCACGGGGCGCGCATTTATGCCCAGCGTCTGACTGCCGCTGCTCAGTCGGCTGTTTTTCAGGTTCATCTCCTGCTGCTTGCTTCCAATTGTCAGCGTGCCGTGCAGCCATCGCCCCTCCACGTAGGCCTGTTGTATCACGAAGTGGCTCGTATAGTTCACGGGCACTGCGATGTCGGCCCCGAATCCCCAGTCGAGCCTCTTGCTGCCTTCCTCCTTGCCCTGGAATTTTGTCAGCGCCTTGCTTGCGGCAGCCCTTGCATATCCGTTGCCCTCTTTCAGAGAGCTGAGTCCGTATTTGTTGGCGTTGAGCCATAGCGGAGTCTTGCCGTGGGAGCCAGAGCCTTGGGCCTCAAACATATATTCTATGCCTTTCCCGCTCTTTTGCAGTTCCTTCTCGTCGGCATCTTCCTGTGCAAGGAGTGTTGCGGGGGCGAGCAATGCCAGGCAAACGAGTATCTGTTGTTTCATTTGTTCCCTTGTTTTAGTTTTCTTTCTTTGTCATCCGAGAAAACTTCTGCCACCTTATTATAAAGTATAGTCGTTTTCCCGGAAAAGCTATATCCACTGCGAAGTTAGGAATTTTTTTGCGAATATTCTAACAAATAGGGAAATTCCCTCCTTATTTAGGGAAAAACCTTTTGCAAGAAAGTATTTTCTTTGTTTCTTTGCATCATAAAAATTATAAAGAACCCAAAAAAACGACAAGATTATGAAACGGTTTATATTATCAATGGCAATGATGCTCATGGTTGTTTTCTCTGCATCGGCAATGAGCTATGAGCAGGCAAGGGATAGAGCACTGTTCCTCACCGACAAGATGGCATACGAGCTGAACCTCAACGACGAGCAGTATGAGGCTGCCTATGAGGTGAACCTTGACTATCTGATGAGCATAAACACGTATGACGACCTGTATGGCACGTATTGGACGAGAAGAAATCTCGACTTGAGCTATATCCTCTTCGACTGGCAGTACTCGGCATTCTGCTCGGCTGCCTACTTCTATCGTCCGCTCACATGGGCCGACGGGGTGTGGAGATTTTCAATCTACGCACGCTATCCGCACAGAACCTATTTCTATTTTGGCCGACCGGGATTTTATGCCACATATCATGGCGGACACAGCTGGCACATGAACGGCGGACACAGCTGGTATCACGGCAGGGATTTCGGACCTCGTCCGGGCGGCGACCGCTTTGGAATGAGAGACCGCTTTGACCGCGGCGACTTTAATGGAACAAGAAACCACGGAGGCCGCTTTGACCGCAATCCTGGCCGTCCGGGCAGGGGCGACAACAACTTCCGTCCGGGCAGAGGCGACAACAACAATCGCCCTGACAACAACGGCCGGCCGGGGCGCGACGATAACCGCGGCAACGGCAATGCTAACCGCCCTGACAACGGAAACTATCGTGGCGGAAACGGAAACTATCGCGGTGGCACGACTAACCGCCCTACGACTACTGTTGGCGGACAGAACGACAATTCCAGCCGTCGTCCGTTCTCAACATCGCGTCGCCCAGACCTGAAAGTGAATACCAATGTTGGCAGCCCCTCAAGAGCCAACACGGAATTCCGCCAGAGCAGCACGCGCACCACGGTGTCTCAGAGTGGCCCTTCATACAGGCAGTCGTCAAGCCCGGCTCCTTCGCGCTCCTCATCGTCTACCTTCTCGCCAAATCGCGGCAGCTCGTCACGCAGCAGCTTCAGCGGCAGTTCGTCAAGTCGTGGCGGTGGCAGCTTCAGCAGCGGTTCGTCAAGTCGTGGCGGCAGCAGCTTCAGCGGCGGATCGTCAAGTCGCGGCGGCGGTAGCTTCAGCGGTGGCGGTCGCTCCGGTGGCGGCGGACATGTGGGAGGCAGAAGATAATATCCTCTATTAACTTCTGTTTGCACAGAAATGTTAAAACCAATATCCAAACAGAGAGCGAGATTTCGTTATTCTGAAAATAAAACTCAAATTGCCAAGAATACGCCATTCTTGGCAATTTTTGTTAAAGTGCTATATATCAGAGATTTATTTTATTTTCGTCTGCCGAAACAGCGCTTTGCTTGAAGTGAAGCAATGCTTTGCTCGGAATGAAGCAATGCTTTGCTCTGTCAAAACGGCTCTTCGTAGGCGCGAGGGCTCGCCTTTTTTTTATAAAACGGAGCTTCTTGAAACCAATTCTGTACTCCATCAGTTTACTTCTCGACATATTTATCCTGTTTTCTCGTATATTCTTCATGCGATAAGATGCGATAAGATGTCGGGAACAGAAAAAAGTGAGTGTTAAATAAGTAGGCGGGAATACTTAAAAAATGTGAGTGCTCAGGTATCTGAATTTATGAAACAAGGTTCATCCGATATTTGGAGTGATAGTATTTATTATCGGAAGTGGCAAATGTGTTTATTAGACGAAAACCAATAAAACACCCTCTGACAAGTAAAGCCCTCGTTCCTCGGGCTTACCGGTGTATTGTCGTATTTCCTTACGAGAACAAGTTCTCTCTCGGAAATACGCCAATCCACCGGTAATGCCTTTGGCATTTTTACTTGTCAGAGGGCGATAAACATAAAAAACAAAGGAAACCATTTTCGACCTGTAAAACAGAATGTCTGCGAGACTTGTCTGACTTGTAACAGACAAGTATTGCAGTATTTTCACACACTGTTTTATTTGTATACCACAAGATTTTGATTTCCTTTGTTTTTTATGTTTATCGCCCGATGTCGTTTTGCAGGAAGACACGAAGTGGCTCTTTGTGTAAAGCAAGATATGGACGGAAGAGAGCTTGCTCTCTAAAGTACATACCTTGCTTT
>CAKQDG010000040.1 GCA_934219025.1 uncultured Prevotella sp.
GCTGCTCTCCGTGCACAGGTGCAGTCGGCTATCGACAACTCATACAATGTCGTTCGCAACCGTATCGACAAGTTCGGCGTCGTTCAGCCAAACATCCAGAAGCTCGAAGGTCAGGAAGGCCGCATCATGGTAGAAATGCCTGGTGTACGCGAGCCGGAACGTGTGCGCAAGCTCCTCCAGGGAAGCGCAAACCTCGAATTCTGGGAAACATACAACAGCGAGGAAGTTACTCCTTATCTGCGCCAGCTCGACCAGCTCGTAGCCAACGGCGGCGAGGCTGCCAAGAAGGATACCGTAGCTACAGAAAAGAAAGACGATGCCGAAGTGAAGGCTGAGGCAGCAGCCAAGGCTGCACCGGCTAAACTTTCTGTTTCTGCCAAGAAGGGCGCTGCAGAAAAGGCAGCAGCCAAGACAGAGAGCGCTCAGCTCGCACAGGCAAAGAAGACAAATCCGCTTCTCGCCGTTCTGCAGCTCGCTCCTCAAGGTTCTATGAGCGTGGTTGGTTATGCCAGCGTTCGCGACACCGCTGCCGTAAACAAGATTATATACTCTGCTGCAGCAAAGCAGGTTCTTCCGTCTGACGTGAAACTGCTGTGGGGCGCAAAGCCAGCCGACGGACTTTCTGTAAAGAACGTATATGAGCTGTATGCACTGAAGGTTACACAGAGCAACGGACACGCTCCTCTGGAGGGAGACGTTATCACCGATGCAAAAGACGAGTTCGACCAGATTTCAGGTCGTCCAAGCGTTAGCATGTCGATGAACTCCGACGGTGCACGCCGCTGGGCAGAACTGACAAAGGCTAACGTGGGCAAGGCTATCGCCATCGTGCTCGACGGCGTGGTTTACAGCGCACCTCGCGTAAACGGCGAAATCTCTGGCGGAAACTCTCAGATTACCGGAAACTTCACAATCGAAGATACAAAAGACTTGGCTAACACATTGAAGTCAGGACGTATGCCGGCTCCTGCACGTATCGTACAGGAAGACGTGGTTGGTCCTACTCTCGGTGCACAGTCAATCCAGCAGGGTCTCATCTCATTCGTAGTAGCTTTCATCCTGTTGATGCTCTACATGGTTCTCATGTACGACTTCATCCCGGGTATGATGGCAAACTTCGCATTGCTCGTGAACCTCTTCTTCACTCTCGGAATCCTCACCTCGTTCCAGGCAGCACTCACAATGCCGGGTATCGCCGGTATCGTATTGACCTTGGGTATGGCGGTGGATGCCAACGTGCTTATCTATGAGCGCACCAAAGAGGAGCTGCGCAAGGGCAAGACACTGAAAGAAGCTATCAAGGCTGGTTACGGAAATGCCTTCTCGGCAATCTTCGACTCCAACTTGACTTCTATCATCACAGGTATCATCCTGTTTGTGTTCGGTACGGGTCCTGTTCGCGGATTTGCCACAACTCTTATCATCGGTATCTGCTGCTCATTCTTCACAGCCGTATATCTTACACGCCTTATCTACGAGAACCGTCTCGCCAAGGACAAGTGGCTGAACCAGACCTTCACCACACGCATCTCGCGCAACTTCTTGCAGAACAACAATGTGGGCTTCATGAAGATGTATAAGAAGACCTTCACCATTACCGGCATCCTTGTAGCCGTATTCGTAGTAAGCTTCTTCGTTCGCGGATTGAGCAAGAGCATCGACTTCACCGGTGGTCGCAACTATGTTGTGAAGCTGGAGAAAGCCGTTGAGCCGGAGGATGTAACAAAGGCTCTGCAGGCATCATTCCCTAACAGCTCAGTAAGTTCACTGGCTCTCGGTACAGACCACAAGACAATACGTATCTCTACCAACTACAAGATAGAGTCGAACAGCCCGACCATCGACGACGAGGTTGAGGAAATCCTCTTCAAGTCGTTGAGCAAGGCAGGAATGGTAACCCAGAAGAGCGTTGAGGCATTCAAGAACCCAGACGTTCGTGCCGGTGGTTCAATCATCAGCAGTGCAAAGGTAGGTCCGTCAGTGGCTAAGGATATCACATACGGAGCAATCATCAGCGTAATATTTGCTCTTGTTGCAATCTTCCTGTATATCCTGTTGCGCTTCCGCAATATCGCCTTCTCGCTCGGTTCTACTGCAGCTTTGGCAATCGATACCGTAGTGGTGCTCGGCTTCTATTCACTGTTGTGGAACGTGGTTCCGTTCTCTCTCGAGATAGACCAGACCTTCATCGGAGCTATCCTTACCGTTATCGGTTACTCTATCAACGATAAGGTGGTGGTGTTCGACCGTATCCGCGAGAACTTGAACCTCTACAAGAAGCGTGACTACTTCACGATATTCAACAACTCGCTGAACGAGACACTGGCCCGTACCGTAAATACATCACTCACAACATTGATCGTGTTGCTCTGTATCTTCATCCTCGGTGGCGACAGCATCCGCAGCTTCGCTTTCGCAATGATCATCGGTGTAATCTTCGGTACCCTGTCTTCAATCTTCGTTGCTGCTCCTATTGCTTACATGACATTGAGCAAGCGCGACAAGGGCGAGCGCGGCGACAAGACTATCGAGGAGATGGCTTAATACCGCTTGACACGTAATCCGGGATTTGGCTGTGATTATTTTTTCACGCCTTCCTCTGATTAATATTTATCGTTGGCGCCATACGGAAATTGTTCTGTGTGGCGCCAATTTTTGTATTGAAGAGAAAACACATTAATTAAAAGCGGAAGCTCATTGAAGAGGAAACTCATTAACCCTAAATCAAATACTGAAACAGAAAAAGAAACATGGCAAGACAAATTCTTCTCTTAATACTTCTCATGACAGCCTGTACCGGCCTATGCAGCGCACAGCAGGGAAATTACGACCACAACGACCGGCGGGGATGGGAGATGCTCTTCAGCAATCTCGTTACCGAGGAAGACGAAATGCAGGACTGGGATGTGGTGTATGACGCACTGTGCGAACTGGAAAGCTCTCCAGTTGATATCAACACCGCCACGAAAGAGGATTTGCAGCGAATACCGTTTTTAAACGACGAAGACATTGCCGAGATTCTGGAGTATGTATTCCGCAATGGCGACATGCTGTCGAAACAAGAGCTCGTATCGGTCAAGTCGCTCAGTGCCGTAAAAAGAACTTTGCTGGAATATTTCATCAAGGTGGTTCCTACAAAGCATGACGGATTTCCGAGCGTGAAGAATCTGCTGAGATATGGCGACAACAAACTTGTGGCAGACGGAAACGTTCCGCTCTACAGCAGGAAGGGCGACAAAAACGGATACCTGGGATATAAATACAAGCACAGCATAAGATACGACCACACCTATGGTGATTATCTGCGCATCGGCTTTGTGGCGGCACAGGATGCCGGCGAGCCTTTCTTTTCGGGCAGAAACAGAATGGGCTACGATTTTTATTCTGGCTATCTTTCACTAAGGAAACTGGGAAGGATAAAACAGCTCACGGTGGGGAGGTATCGCCTTGGCATGGGTATGGGACTCGTTATGAACAATAATCTTTCTTTCGGCAAGACCCTATTGACGACGACGGTAAACCGCTCCGGCACTACCATCCGCCCACATTCTTCACGCTCTTCATACAATTATCTTCAGGGCGTGGCGGCAACGGTTGGCATTTGTCGCAACGTAGACATTTCAGCCTTCGTCTCCGACAGGAAAATTGACGCTACACTCAACAGCGATGACGGGAGCATTGCCACGATTCTGAAATCAAACTACCACCGCACGGAAAGCGAGATGAACAAAAAGAACAATGCCTCGCAATTCGCTACCGGAGGAAACATCACTTATGCCCCGGGCAGGTTTGTGTTCGGCATATCGGCAATTTATACCTCGCTCAGCCGCATGCTCCAGCCAAACACTTCGTCGGCATACCGCAGATATTATGCCTCGGGAAAGGAATTCTGCAATATAGGCATTGACTATGGCTATCACAACGGCAAATTTTCGTTTCACGGCGAAACGGCAACAGGCAACAGCAAGGCCGTGGCAACAATAAACTCCGTTTCGTATCGACTGCTGTCAAATCTCTCGCTCAATGCCGTGCAGCGCTATTATTCCTATCGCTATTACTCGCTTTTCTCAAGCAGTTTCAGCGATGGCGGGGCGGTGCAGAACGAGAGCGGACTGTATGTGGGGGCCAGTTGGCAACCGCTGCGCAAACTTTCTGTCAGGTATTATTTCGACGTGGCATATTTCCCGTGGGCAAAATATCAGGCTGCGGTGGCTTCACATTCGTTCGACAATATGCTCTCTGCTGAATACAACACAGGAAACGTGACAATCGCCGCTCGCTATCGGCTGAAGATTCGAGAGAAGGACAATGCCGACAAGTCGGGGCTTATCGACCAGACTACGCATCGCGCACGCCTGTCGGCAAAATATACGGCAGAGGCATGGAACGTCAAGGCACAGTGTGACATCTCGTCGATGAAATACAAGGACAACAGTTTCGGGTATATGGCATCAGTCAGCGGCGGATGCACGGCGATAAGGAATATAGGGCTGTATGCCTTGGCTGGATACTTTAATACCGACGGCTACAACAGCAGGATATATGCCTACGAGCGGGGCATGGCTTATGATTTCTCTTTCCCTTCGTATTATGGCGAGGGAATAAGGTATTCCCTATTTCTTGATGCAGAAGTAATAAGAAATCTCAAATTGTCAGCCAAGTTTGGAGTAACCAATCTCTTCGACCGCAGCACTATCGGCAGCGGCTTGCAGCAAGTGGATAAGTCGTCGGTGGCTGATGTGCAACTGCAGCTGGACTGGAAGTTTTAGTCTGCTCCTTGTCGTGAAGCGTTTTTTAGCGGGAGTGAAGCACTGGTATACCGGGAGTGTAAGTATGTTACACCGAAGGTGCAGCATAGGTATACTCCGAGTACCAAAATGCTTTGCGAATTTGGTACCGCCACTTTTCGCCAGAATTCCACAATCCCTGAAGTTTGAAAGCGACAAAAAGAAACCGCGACAGGGAAGTGTGATGCTTCCCGGTCGCGGTTGCTTTAATGTATCAGCGGCGCTGTATTATTTCATCATCTGTCCAAGGGCGTTGAACTTGTTGCCGTTGCGCAGGATAACCATGCGGCGGTTCTCGATAAACTTGCCGCTCTTGGCTTCGCTGGCTGCTGTGGCGGCATTGATGCTGCTTGTATCCTTCTTTACATAGAGCTTCACAGTGTAGTCCACCATGTCGTAGCCCATGAATTCAGCGTCAAGAACAAACTTGCCGTCCTCGTCTTTAGAGATGGTGGCAGATTTGACTATAAGGCTGTTTACCTTCGTTCCGTCTGGCAGGGTAACGACAAAAGTCATGTCGGCTGCGAAATCACCCTCGGCAGGTTCTTTGTCCATGGATGCACTTACAGAGAATTTGTCGTCGTTGCTTCCAGACAGTGTGTAGATGCCGTCGGCAGGACCGGCAACCTCCAGGTTGTCGCAACTGATGCTCTTGCTGTCCACAGCCTCGAGAGGCTTCTTCGCTTCGAGGATGTTGTATTTCACAACATCGCTGCACAGAATATATGCCGAAACAACAATATTATTCTCATCGTCGAGGTCCACATTCAGAGTACCCTTCTCGATAGTGTAGGATTTGCCTTCGCCGTCGGTGTATCCACTGCCCTCGCCAAAGGTATCAAACTCGCCGAATGTGCCGTCGTATACGAAAGTGAATGTCTTGTCATCGCTCTTCAGCGTGATTTTCGATGCATCCTCCTTAAACTCAATGCCCGAAACTGTAGCTTCAACGTCCACTTCGGCAGTGTCTGGCACTACGTCGAGCTTAACGGTATAGTCAGCAAAGTCGGCACCTATAAACTCAGCGTCAAGCACGTATTCTCCGTTAGCATCTTTAGAGAGAGCAGCCGACTTGGTGTAGAGGCTCTTTGTTTCGGTGCCATCCGGTGAATATACGGCGAATGTCATCTCATTTGTGAAGTCGCCCTCGGCAGGCACAGCATTCATATACGCCTTCACGGTGTATTTGTCGTCGTTGCTGCCGGTGAAGATATAACGGGCGCCCATAAAGTCGGTAACCGACAGATTGTGGCATACCACTTCTTTTGTACCCGTTATCTCAAGAGGTTTCTTCACTTCGCGGATGTTATAGATTATGGCATCGTTGCATACAAGATTTGCCGTTATCACCACGTTGTTGTCCTTGTCGAGGTCTACAGAGAGTGTACCGTTGTGAATACCGCAGAAATTGTTTGCGGCATCCGTATAGCCGCTGGCATCGCTGAATGTGTCGAATTCGCCGAAGCTGCCGCCATATTCAAGTGTGAACGTCTTGTCGTTGCCTGTGAACACGAGTTTAGAGATGCGCGATGTCAGGTCGAGGCTCGTTATCACAGGGTCGATGTCCACGGTCTCAGTCGGGTTGAACGACGAGCCGCTAGGGTTGTACACCACATGGTATGCCACGTTGTCTGTGGTTACGATATTTGCGTCAATCAGATAGTCCGTGCCGTCGGCAGTAACGGTGGCCGTGCACGACTTGAAGTATTTTTTGCTCTGGCTGCTCTTGTCCTGCAAATAGCAGTAGTATGTGTCAAACTGGTAGTTGTCGGTCGTGTATGTTCCAGTAGGGATGTTTGTGCCGTTGTCTATAAAGATGTCGATGGCAATCTTGTAGTTGTCGTTTTCCACAACAGCCTCCCATTCGTTATACCCAAGATCCTGCCAAGTCAGTTCCAGTTTAGAGTATGCCACCTCTATGGCATCGGCAGAAGCAGACGAATCGTCTGCATAGACACCTACACATACTGCAAGCGCCATTAAGAATGAAAGAATACGCTTCATAGTTGTATTGTTTAAAAAAAATTAATGTTTGTGGTCTGCCCTCGCCAGCTGTTTTTTTTGCTGGCATACGGGGCAGACCACCGTGTTTTGTTGCTGTTAGTCAATCTTCTGTCCGAGGGCGTTGAACTTGCTGCCGTTGCGCAGGATAACCATGCGGCGGTTCTCGATAAACTTGCCGCTCTTGGCTTCGCTGGCTGCTGTGGCAGAGCGTATGCCGTCTACGGTGTGGTTGATTCCTATAGTTGCAGTGTTGCCCCACGTGTTTGTGGCTTTCACGAGCAGCGAAGGCTTGTTGGCGCTGTCGTAGCTCACGGAGATGGTGCCGTTCATACACATGAAGAGAGGCACGGTGATGTAGCCTTCAGAATTGATGGAGCCGAAGAAGGTTGGGGCGATAGTGCCCTGCGTAGCGTCCACCTTGCATGCAAGAGCTGTGCCGGCAGTGCGGTCGGAGCTGAATGTGTAGTCGCCGGCAGGCAGGTCGTCGCCGTCTACGAAGAGCTGCGTGCTGAATGCCATGCTGCCGTCTGTTACGTTTACGAGATAGAAGTTGTCAGTACCGCTGTTCTGGCGCTTGAACGTAACGATGTCGTCGCTCTTGAAAGAGTATGCCACGTCTTCCTGCATGTCATAGTCAGAACCCGTTGTGCCGCTGAGTTTGCCCGTGATGTTCACGTTCCATTTTATCTCTCCAGTCTGGCATGTACCTGTCAGCGAATATGTCTCGTCGGCATTGTATGTAAAGTCAAGGTCGATGGCATCGATACTGTGAACCTCAGTTGCCGATTCGTCGTCCTGGTCGGTAAGAATCTGGCAAGACGAGCGGTAGAGGTTGGTCAGTTCGCTGAAATGTCCCGATTTGAGGCTGTTCATTTCAAGGATTACAGAGAACCAGTCTTTCTTGTCCTGACTGTCAGAGTAGATCTGCACCACACCGCCCTTTTCGGTGATGTCGGTGAGCTTGCCGTTTGTGGCAACGAAGTCGCGTGTCTCGGTTACTTCGGGTAGCACGGCATCCATCTTTATGATATAGTCGTTGTAATCGCTGTCGATGAAACTTGCGTCAAGCACATAGTTGCCCTTCTCGTCGCGTGAAACAACAGCATTTTTCACATAGTAGCTCTGTATTTCTGTGTTGTCGGGCTTGTTGATATAGAAGGTCATCTCGTCTGTGAAATTGCCCTCGGTAACAGGCAAGTACATCGTACCCGTTATCATATTGTCATCCTGGTCCGTTCCTCTGAGATAGAACAACTGCCCCCAAAGGTCGGAGATTATCATGTTGTGACATTCATAATTGTTGGTGCTTTTCACTTCAAAGTTCTTTTTGGCCTTGAACTTGTAGCATACAGCGTCGGCAGTTACCACCTCGCCCTCAATATTGATAATGTTGTTTGCATCGAGTGTCACTCTCAGTTCTCCGTTGTCTATATCGCTCGATTTGCCGTTTCCGTCTGAAACTTCAGATTCTGGGGCAAACGACTTGTACAGTCCGAACAGACCGCCGTATACAAGTTTTATAGTCTTGCCGGCTCCCGTGAGAGTTAGGGTAGAACCGTTAGGATCCATGGTGAACGCCGAAACGCTTGCATCTACATTTATCGTTTCGGTAGGCTGCACCGGAGCCTTCGGCGAGCATACAAGGTGGAACACGCGGCCGTCTGTGGCATTAATCGTTGCGTCCAGATTGTAGGTCTTGTATCCGGCTTCCGTAACGGTAGCAGTAGCCGTCATATACTGTATCAGGGATTGTGATTCCTCCACATTATTGTCCTTGCCCCAGGCATAAGAGTAGTTGAACTTGTCTGAAGAATACTCACCCACGGGCGATTCTGCGTTGTCGCTGTACACGTCAATCTTCAGAATATAGTCGCCGTTGTTCACCGAGCAATACCAATCCTTTGTAGAAGGATAGTATTCCCAGTCGTTGGCATATTCCGAAGCGTTCACTTCTATCACGTCTGTTGCCGTGGCAGCCTTAGCCCTCATCGGCTTTTTATCTATAATCTCCACCCTGACGGCAGGAGTCCTCTCCACGCCGTTGATGCCGTCTTTCAGCTTTCCATAGAGGAACTTCTCTGTCTCGGTCTGGCGCAAGCCATTAACCGGCTTCTGCATGAGGGAAGAAACAGATTGTCCGTGATGTGAAGAACCTGAAACTGGCGTGAGGTGCTGTGCCCTCACATAGGTGCCTGCGCTTACGGCAAGCGACAAAAGCAAAGTAAAAAACTTCTTCATAAAGTGTTAAAGTATTAATTGATTATTGTGTATGTGATATGTCTTATCATTGTATGTGATATGTCTTATCATTGTATGCGACATGCCATATTGTTGTATGCGACAAGTCTTATGCCTTTATGTATTGTCTTATCTATCCATGCCGGCGCAGGCTATACGTTCCTGTCCAGAGCCTTTTCTTTTATTGCGATATGCAGAATCTCTTGATTGGCGCGTAGACTTTTCTGGATTGACGTGATAAAGTCTTGCATTTTATCGGTCAAACTTACGAAATGCTGCTTTTCTCTTTGTTGTGTTGCAAAAATATAAATAAAACATAAATATACAAAACAAAAAGACAATAAATATTTAAGATTTATAGAATAAAGATATTGTATTGCGATTTGTAGGATTAAAAATGTCGTTTATACATATTATATATAAAGCCATATACGGAAATTGGGAGAAACAGCTGTTAGTTTTGTTGTTGAATTATCTACGCTTGATTATATTCCACATCACACCGGTCTTTGTGGTGTATTTGGAATTGCTGCACTCGTAGTAATAATAGATGTAAGTACCGCCCGACAGTCCCGAGTGGCTTCTTGTGAATGTGGTTTCAGTTCTTGATGAAGTGGAATATTCTCTCATCGACTCGCATTTTCTCAGTTCCGAGGCAGTAGGCGTAGAAGAGGGCTTCTTGGAATACGAAGCCCAATACACGTTGCAGCGCATGTTCGAACACTCGTCTCCACCATTGTTGAAGATGCATTTAAATGTGAGGTCGGTTGTCGTCGTGGTGGTCATTTCTTTTTTGTGTACAGGCTCTGTCAGTTTAGATGATGATGAGCCGCTCCCGCCGCCTGTGAACTCATAGTCGTTGTCTTTCTTCGGATCGTATCCGTCATCGTCCTTGGAGCAGCTGACGGCAGTCATTGCCATTGCCAATGTCAAAATGCTGGTAAAAAATTTCAGATTCTTCATAATAGTATTTTTTTGTGCTGTTTCTCCCTGTCCGTAATTGATTCTATATCATTCCGCGTAATAAATTCAATAACACATTGTGTGGTTGTCGGATTTATAAAAATGTAAACTATACGAATGCAAAGTTAGTGTTTTTTTTCTATATGTTTGCCCTCAGTCTTTTCTTTTTTCTAATCTCTTTTATCAAAAAAAACTTGTCCTTACACCTTATTCAAACGTTTAAACCTCAACACAAAACGTTTGCTCCGTATATACAGCCGTTTAAACCGAAAACTGGGGAATTTGGTTTTTGTATGGAAAATTTTTCCTTTTTGCTAAATTATTGTAATAATATGGATACAAATCCCGCTCTTGTGAACCGAGAACGGGATTTTTTTTATAACTTCGCATCAGAAAAGCTAATACTAACAAGAGGCTTGCCCCCACAAGGCAGCCCAATTAAATATATACGACTATGGCAAAAGGTGGAAAGAAAAGACGACTCAACAAGAAGCAGATGGCAGAGAAACTGCAAGACTTCTTTATGCAAAACCCCGACAAACAGCATAGTTTCAAGGAGATATTCAGAGCCTTGAGGCTCGACACCCACCCGGCTAAGATGCTCGCCGTTGATGTGATGGAAGAGATGGCATGGGACGACTTCCTTGTGCGCAAGAGCGAAAATGCCTATCAGCTGAACATGAACGGACAGGTGCAGGAGGGCACCTTCCAGCGCAAGCCGAACGGAAAGAACACCGTGGTGCCCGACGACGGGGCGGCTCCTATCTTCGTGGCTGAGCGCAACTCCATGTTTGCCCTCACCGGCGACAAGGTGCAGTTCACCCTCATGGCACGCCGCAAGAACCACATCCGCGAGGCTATGGTGACGAGCATCATCAAGAGGGCGAAGGATACCTTCGTGGGCAAGCTACGGGTGGAAAAGGATTTTGCCTTCCTCGTTTCCGACGGCAACATCTTTGTTCACGACGTGATTATCCCGAAGCGCAAGCTCAAGGGCGGCAAGACAAACGACAAGGCTGTGGTGAGAATCACGCAGTGGCCGTCGAAAGACAACAAGAATATGATTGGCGAGGTGGTTGACGTGCTCGGCGAGACGGGCGACAACGATGTGGAGATGAACTCCATTCTGGCGCAATACAACCTGCCGTATAAATACCCCAAGAATGTGGAGGATGCTGCCGAGAAAATCGACCCCACCATTACGGAACAGGACTATAAGGAGCGTGAGGACTTCCGCGACGTTACCACCTTTACCATCGACCCGCATGATGCCAAGGACTTCGACGACGCTCTCTCCATACGCAAGCTGAAGAAGGGCGTGTGGGAGGTTGGAGTGCACATCGCCGACGTGTCGCACTATGTTACCGAAGGTTCAGTGATTGACAAGGAGGCTGTGAAGCGCGCCACGAGCATTTATCTCGTGGACCGCACCATACCGATGCTCCCGGAGCGTCTTTGCAACTTTATCTGCTCGCTTCGCCCCGACGAGGAGAAGCTCACGTATAGCGTGATTTTCGACATGAACGAGGAGGGCGAGGTGCTCAACTGGCGCTTGCGCCACTGCGTGATAAAGAGCAACCGCCGCTTCTGCTACGAGGAGGTGCAGAAGATTCTGGAAGACAACGGAGTGGTGGACGGCTCGGGACAGCCGGCTCCAGAACTGCCTGCCGGACAGGACTACAAGGGCGAGTATGCCAATGAGCTTGTGATGCTCGACAGGATAGCAAAGAAGTTGCGTGCCGCAAGATTCAAGCACGGCTCCGTGAAGTTCGACCGCGAGGAGCTGCGCTTCGACATCGACGAGAAGGGAAAGCCCGTGCGCTGCTATTTCAAGGTGGCAAAGGATGCCAACAAGCTGGTGGAGGAGTTTATGCTCCTTGCCAACCGCACCGTGGCGGAGAGCATAGGCAAGGTGGCGAAAGGAAAGAAGCCTAAGACTCTGCCCTACCGTATCCACGACATGCCCGACCCTACGAAGCTTGAAACCCTGCGCCAGTTTGTGGTGAAGTTTGGCTATAAGGTGAAGACCGACGGCACGAAGGGTGCGATTACCAAGAGCCTCAACTCGCTTCTCGACGAGTGTAACGGAAAAAAGGAGCAGAAGGTTATAGAGACCGTGGCGCTGCGCGCAATGATGAAGGCGAAATACAGCATACACAATATAGGCCACTACGGACTGGCTTTTGAATACTACACCCACTTCACCAGTCCTATCCGCCGCTACCCCGACACTATGGTTCACCGCCTTCTGACGCGCTATCAGAACGGCGGGCGCTCTGCCAACAAGGAGCACTACGAGGAGCTTTGCGAGCACTCGAGCGAGATGGAGCAGATTGCCCAGAATGCCGAGCGCGACAGCATAAAATACAAGATGGTGGAGTTTATGGCCGACAAGATTGGCAAGACCTATGATGCCCACATCAGCGGAATCACCTCGTTTGGCATATACTGCGAAATTGACGAGAACCACTGTGAGGGCATGGTGCCGCTGCGCGACCTGAAGGGCGACTACTACGACTTTGACGAGCGCAACTACTGTCTTGTGGGCCGTCGGCACCACAGCAAATACCAGCTCGGCGATCCTATCCGCATCCAGGTGGCCAAGGCCAATCTGGAGAAGAAGCAACTCGACTTCAGCGTTGCCGAGGATTGATTATTCAGATTTTTCGTGAAACTCAAATCAAAAAAAGGGCTGTGTCAAATCAATGACACAGCCCTTTTTCGTTTTTTTCAATCCTTCAATCTTTCAATCTTTCAATCTTTCAATTTTTCAATTTTTCAATTTTTCAATTTTATTCCACCACAGTCACCTTGCCCTCGAAGTGGCCAGTGAGGTTGGCATCATTGTATTTGTAGATGTTGAAGATGCTGAAGTCGATGGCGATATTGCCGTTTTCTATTTTCACTCCGGCATTGCCGCCAAGAGCGAGCGCAGCGTCGTCCACGTAGCTGCAGTTGGCCTGGTTGTATTTCACGCCATCATAGGTGATGCTGATTTTCGCATTGTCTTCAGTGCCCGAGAATCCCTTGAGTTCGCCATCCATAAAAGCGTCTGGCACCTCCACCACGATATCGGCGTCTGCCATGCCTGCAACGGTGGTCACTCCCTCCTTGGCCGACAGGTAAATGGTGTATATTCCGTCTTTGTGTGAAGCCACGGCAGAGTTAAGCTCCGTGTCGTCCTGGTTCTGCAGTCGATAGGCATTTGCCAGTGTCAGGTCGTATTCGGCAAATTCTCCGTCGTATGTAGACGAGAAGTTTCTGCCGGTGCCGAAGTTCTTTATGTCTACGTTGATTTTGAATTCGTTTCCTGTCATGAGCTGCACGCTGATAGTTCCGGTGGCGTTGCCTATGTTGCCGTTCGACAGGTTGTAGGTTTGCTCCTGGATATTGTCGATGAAGTCAAACTTGAAGTTCTTTGCATTAGCGGCGGTGATGTCGATAGGAGTGCCGTCGAGTGCAGAGTAAGGCACCTGGATATGTGCATACTGATAGCAGTCTTCCAGGTCTCGTGCGCTTTCTATTGCGGCGTTTGTAAGATAGAAGTCCATCACGGCGTCATTCTCGTTGTCGAGATAGAAGGCAGCCTTTACTTTTTTCTCCTGGTCGTCCACGTTGAACGTGTTGCTGTTGTCGGCAGCCGGAGAAACGCAGTAGCCCAGGTATTTCACTTCGAAATCTTTGCTGCTGTCGGTGTTTTTCAGCGAGTAGTCCACGCTCACCATGTCGTCAACCACTTCCACCTTCAGAGTTCCGGCTGTGAAGCCCTCGTCTTCGAAGTCGCTGCTTGTTGTTCCGCCGTAGGCCTCATATCTCACGGCATTCATGTAGCATCCCTGGAAGTATGCGTCGTCCTGTTTCACGTAGTCGGCAAGGTTTATCTCTTCGCCCACCATATCGTCGGGGATGGCAATCATAAAGTAGTCGGTCTCTCCGCCCATAATCTGCTGATAGTCGGTAGAAATGTTTTCTTCCGGACTGAGGAACACGTAGGTGTATCCGCCGAGGCTCATGGCCATTGCCGATTTCATTTCCACTGTTGTTGTGCCGTATTTCACGTAGTTGTCGGCCTGCGGAGTTTCAGGCTTTGTGAATGTGATGTAGTCGGCATCCTTGCCCACCTCGTATGTTCCAACCACTTTTCCGCCTTTCACTACATACATGAAGCTCTTCTGAGTGTCATCCTGCTGAGCGTTTGCCGGCATTGCCAGTCCAGCCATTACGGCCACTGCATAGAGTAATTTCTTTATCATAACAGTAATGTTTTTTTTATGTGTTTATGTATATGTCCCATTATTTCTTCACCATTTTCAGCGAGCGCCCGCCAGCCTTTATGATATACACGCCGCCGGCATATCCGGATGCGTCCACCTGTGCGCTGCCGCCGATGGCCTTGGTTTTTCCCACGAGCGATCCGTTTTCGGCATATACTGCCACTTCGTCGCCGTCGGCAAGTCCTGCAATTTCAAAGGCGTAGCCGTTTGCCTTTACCAGGATGTCGCCCTTTGCCGCGTTTTTTATCTGTTCCACGGACGATGTAACGTTTCCGAGTTCAATCTTGTCGATGTCCTTGATGTTGAAGGTTTGGCTCTGTCCTTCGGTTTTCACCACGTTTATGGTGGCGGCAGAGAGTTCAATCTTGTCTACGTCTGTCATTTTCATCACGTGCGACGTGCCGTCGAGAAACAGCACGTTCACCTGGTCGTCGGCAAACGACACTGTTGCCATTCCGCACAACAGTGCTGCAATTAATAGTTTCTTCATAATTATCTGGTGTTTGTATGTTTTAATTGTTTACTGTTTCATTGTTCTCAATTTTATTTTCCCTGCATACTGGGCGTTGGCGTTGATGCTCAATGCCGTGGCAGCTTTCCTGGCTGTTGCCGCAGTGTGCATTGCCCTTGTCGCCTCGTTGTTGTTGGCAGGAAAAGTCTTGGTGTCGATGTCCCATTCAAAGTTGTCCAGATGGTCGTTGAACACCATGCGCGTCACGTTGGTTCCGTTTTCGTCGGTAGCGCTTATCAGCAGCGAATACCAGTTTGGCGTGAGTCCCTCCTTGGCGAAGGTGTATTCTCCGGCAGAATTGATGGCGGATGTAATGTCGGTGGCGTCGCCCTCTACGGCGATCTGCTCAAGGGTCTTGCCCCTGTTCAGTTCGTTCTCCACGTCGTTGTCGGCCATCAGCCTCACGTGGGCAGCCGTAACGTTGCTTGGCGTGATTTCGAAGTTCACCTTCACCTTGTTGTCGCCGGCCTCTTTAGAGAAGATGTTCACTTTCGGGCAGTTGTCCGTGGTTGCCACGATGTGCTGCTCGTCGGAAGCCTTCACCCAGTCGCCGTTGGCGTCTATGCCGAGCACGCTCATCACGTAGTCGTCTTCGCCGTCGAGCGTCCACGAATACTGGTCGCCGTATTTCTTCCAGCCGGCGGCGGTGATTGCCTGTGCGGTGGAGAACATCACGTAGTCGTAGCCGTAGATGCTGACATACTGGTCGAGCTGTTTTTTCTTGGTCAGGGCCAGATACATTGTTTTCACTCCGCTTCCCGGCGTGATGCTGTATGTAGCCTCGCCCTTGTCGTTCAGTCCGGTGTATTCAATGCCCATCGTTTCAGCGCTTTCGCCTGCCACCTTTGTTGTCATTTTCATTATAGACACCTCGTCGCCCATTGTTCCCTGCTGTGTGGTGGGGTCAATCTCGGTCACGTTCACCGTGGCCACATAGAAATCCTGTCCGCCCGGCACGAAGAAGTCCGTGCCGTATCCGTCGTTTTCGCCGTCTTTTATGGTATATGTCTTGGTGCCCTGGTCCATGTATCCGTAGTTGGAGAGCAGCATCTTGGCCACTTGTTTCAATGTGGCCTCGTCCACCTCGTCAATCGTGGTGTCGTAGTATGTGCGGAGCAGTTTGTCGAGCAGTTGGCTCTGAAAGAAGGCATGGCCGTAATACTGTTGCGGGTCGGCTGTCTTCACGCTGTATTTCAGATAGTTCTTTCCCGTTTCCACTGATTCCGGGCTCACGCTGTATCCGTCGGTTACCCCTTCCGGGAGTTTGAACGACAGGTAGTCCACGTCGGCCACCGGAAATTTTGCCACCACTTTGTTTCCTTTTATGAGATACACGTGGTCTTGTGCACTGATGCTCAGTGTTGCTGCCCCTATCAGCAGTGCCACCGACAATAGTTTCTTTTTCATTTATCGCTTTTGATTGGATTGTTAATTTTCTGTTTTTCTGTTCTATTTTTCTTTTCTGTATTGCAAAAGTACTGTTTTATTGTCAAATTGCAAAAAGCATTTACTTTTTTCTTTTACTTTGAAAGAATTTCCCTATATTTTTCTATCATACAAAAGTATGTACGCTTTTTATCCGTATCTATTTTGTTTTATTTAACGAATTGTGCCAATCTGTTTAACATTTGATTTTTCCCGTTCCGCATAGCTAACCGTATTTAACCGACAGGAAGCATAAGACGAAACAAACGCACGGACTTGCGTTTGACAACCGAAGGGTATCATATTTCTGAAACGTTTACATTTTCCGGGATCAGGAACGTTCAACTTCACATTCCGTAAATGCTGTTTGCGGGGAGCAAAGCAATGCTTCATTTCCGGCAAAGCATTGCTTTGCTGAAAAAGAAGCGAGGTTTTTGATGCAGAAATATTGCCAAATGTCTATGCAGCAGCACTTTAGCGTTTTCAGGCGAGAATCGTGTATTTGCAGGAAAAATTTTCTTTGTCGGAAAAAGGCGGGTTCTTTCGCAAGGAGAGAAGCTGTTTTTTAACAATTCCGGGCAAGCGAAGAGTTAATTAAGTTCAAATACACATATTATTTTAGTTCATCCGGGATATGGAGTGATAATATTTATTATCGGAAGAAATCTCCTTGCAAACTTTTTAGACGAAAACCTACAAAACCCCCGCTGTCGTTTTGCAAGCCTTCGGCTTATTGTATAAAGCAAGATATG
>CAKQDG010000041.1 GCA_934219025.1 uncultured Prevotella sp.
ATTTGCCAGTGGGCGATGATGTCCGTTTTTGTGGAAAATAATAGCGTTTGCTGTTTATTCGAAAAACGTTCAGAAAACTTGGCGGTGGAAAGAATGTGTACAGAATAAACAAGTGAATGCCTGCGATAGCGTGGGCATTCAGCTTGTCTGTATGCATGGGTTTCCGCCAAGTACCTCTGAACGTGGACAAGTTGAAATGTCTGCGTTTTTTTATTATGGTATTTGGTGGAATCTTCGTTTTTAAGAATAACACGCTTGCGCATTAAAACTATATTTTAAGCTTTAATGCTATGGCAAATGAAAGAATAACAGAGGGGTTTGTAAGGGATCATTTTAAGAATGATGTATTATTTACCTCAATAAAATGGGAAGAGCAGCGTTCTAACATTAAGCGAATCCAGGAATTGTTGCGCGGTGAATCAAAAGGAAACGGAAAAGGAAATGGATATCCAGAATTCATTATTTCTTTTCCGACAAATAGTAGTTACGTAATAGTTGTAGAGTGCAAGGCCTTGGTAAAAGACCATGAGAGTGCAAATCGTAATGATGCTGTTAGTTATGCTGTGGATGGAGTTTTGCATTATGCGAAGGCTCTTTCACGTGAGTATAATGTGATAGCGATAGCTGTCAGCGGACAAACAGAGTATGAATTGCAAGTTAGCCATTTTTATTGGAAAGAAGGTGCTTCGGAATATACGGAGTTGGCTGATAAAAAACTGTTGGGGATAGATGACTATATACAAGTGTTTGCAGATCAATTCTTTATAAGCGATTTTTATACTCGCGACATTGCTTTTAAGGCAAATTATTTGAATGAAGAATTCAATAATTACACAATTCCTGAATATAAACGTTGTACTATGATTAGCGCAATGCTACTTGCCTTAATAGATGATAATTTTAAAGAGAATTATAGCAAGGAGACAACAAGTATTGGATTGGGACAGTCTATACTTTCTGCTATTAATTCAGTATTTGATGCCGAAGCTGATATGGTACGTAGTAAGACTGTGTTAATGCGCGAGTTCGAAAACCTTCTCAATGAACCCATTTTCAGAGATGCTAAAATAAAGAATAAAAAAGAGAAAAAAGACGAAGAAACGTTGGCTGTATTAAAGGAGTTTATCATTTATCTCAAAAAATATGTTTATCCTTTAATTGCTCATTCCAATATAGGCTATGATGTGTTAGGGCGTTTTTATATAGAGTTTATTCGCTATGCTGCAAGTGAGCAGAAAGCGGGATTGGTGTTGACTCCTTCGCATATAACAGAACTGTTTGGTGATTTGGGTGATTTGACTATTAATGATATTGTGTATGACCCATGTTGTGGAACTGGTGGATTTCTGGTGGCAGCTATGCAAAGAATGTTTAAACTGGCTGGTAATGATATAAGTATGCGTGAGCATATCAGGAAATCGCAAATATGTGGATGTGAACTTCGTTCAGACATATTCACTTACGCATGTTCTAGTATGCGTTTTAGGGGAGATGGAAAATCTAACATATACAATGGGGATTGTTTTCATTATGCCAAAACAATAGCAGATAATCACAAACCAACTGTCGCTTTCTTAAATCCGCCTTATGATGTAGGAACATCTGGGCAAATGAGATTTGTTGAACATGCATTGGATGTACTTGACAAAAAGGCTAATGGTCGAGTTGTCGCTATAGTGCAAATGAGTTGTGCCATCAAAAACGATAAGGATTTAAAGGCTGTAAAAGCAAGAATTCTTGCCAAACATCATTTGAAGGCTGTCATTTCTATGCCAGATGATTTATTCTATCCTGTTGGTGTTGTTACATGTATTATGGTCTTTGATGCCAATAAGCCAAATAAAGGACGCAAGACTTGGTTCGGGTATTTTAAAGATGATGGATTTGAGAAACGGAAGCATCTGGGGCGGATAGATGTAAAAAATCGATATACGACTCTGAGAGATAAACTCTTGTACGCTTATCGAAATAATGACGTCGTTCCAGGATTGTCTGCTCGTCAGGAAGTAGGCGTAGAGGATGAATGGTGTGCAGAGGCTTATATGGAAACTGACTACAGTACGCTTTGTAAAAATGATTTTATATCCAAAATAAAGGCTTATACGGCTTTTATAATTCAAAACGAAAGGTAAAATGGAGACAAGTAATTGGAAAGTTTTTAAGTACTCTGATATATTTTATATAGATAAAGGAAAGCGCTTGACAAAATCGGATATGATTCTTGGGTGCACAAACTATGTCGGAGCATCAGATTCTAATAATGGTGTGACTTGCGTAATAGGAAATAGTGAGCATGTATTTGGTGGAAATAAAATCACAGTGAGTTATAATGGCTCTATAGCAAATGCTTTTTATCAGAAAGATTCTTTTTGGGCTACGGATGATGTGAACGTATTGTCATTAAAAAACTATGAACTAAACAAAAATATAGCGATATTTTTGATAGTGTTAATCGAATGGGAAAAATATCGTTTTAATTATGGTAGGAAATGGGATAAGGCATTGATGATGAAATCGAAAATTTTATTGCCACAGGAAAATGGAATACCGGCTTGGCAATGGATGGATAATTACATAGCGTCTCTGGCACGAAATATAAAGAATAAGGCATGTGCCATTTGGAATGGACAATTTGACAAACATCCTATCATCAATATGAAGATGGATTTACAAGAATGTAAATGGAAATGGTTTCGTTACGATGAAATTTTTGATATACGTAAAGGATTCTACAATAAGAAACCTGAATCAGTAGATAATGGAGAAATCCCTTTTATCGGTGCAACGGATTCAAATAATGGCGTAACGTCAAGGTGTGAACTGAAGACTATAGAGGAAACATCTAAGACAGGCGAAGGTATCAATGCTCCTCTTTCTGAAAAATTGTTTGAACCCAATTGTATAACAGTTTCAAACAATGGCTCTATTGGATATGCCTTCTATCAGCATGAGAAATTTACTTGTACCCATGATGTAAATCCTCTGTATCTAAAAGGCCGTAACTTAAATGTATATATAGCAATGTTTCTGTGTACTTTAATCGAAAAAGATAGATTCAGATGGACTTATGGTAGAAAATGGCGACCTTCACGGATGCCTGATAGCTTAATAAAACTTCCTGTTAAAAGTGATGGAAATCCGGATTGGACTTGGATGGAAAACTATATCAAGTCTTTGCCGTATAGTTGTCAATTGTAAGTCTCTTGGTAGGAAGTCGTTTTTGTGTTCTATTGCATTATGCAACAATGGTGCTTCGATTACAGATATCTGTAACCACTGCAAGATTTCATATTCCGTGGCAACAGGAAATCTGTTTGACCTATAATCTATATTTTCCGTTATCGTCATCATCACCCCTCACCTTTACCCTCACACCCCTCACACCCCTCACACTTACCCTCACCTCCAGAATGCCGATAAACAGGGGCTTTGAGGGCTATGTGTGAGGGTGTGAGGGTAAAAATGGCAAAAACTTTTTTGTTTTAAATGCAACTTTTCTATCCTTTCGCTCGTCTAAATAATAAAGAACCTAAAAAGTAAAAGCGTATGAATAGAATATGTAATTTTGCTGTTGCCGTGGCGACGGTGCTCTCTTGCGCAACAGGTGTGGCAAGTGCAAACACGGGAGTTGAAGCTCCGGTAATGAATGCTTTCGGAGTGAAGAGGGCAAGTCGAGAGGTGAATGTGAAGTATTTCTCACGCATAGAGATAAAAGGTTCCACGGATGTAGTGTTCCGACAGACCAGTGGCGGACGGCCACAGGTGAAGGTTGTGGGGAACCGCGAGGACGTGGAGCGCATTAAAGTATCGTCAGACGGCAAGACGCTATACGTAACCGAAGAATCCGGTCATGGCGGATGGCATTTCTTCAGCGGCGGCGACGAGGTGAAGGTGTATGTCAGTGCGCCCGACTTGACGGCGGTGAGCATCACCGGAAGTGCCGACTTCGATGCTGATGGCAAGGTGGACACCGACAATCTGTCTGTCGTTGTGAGGGGCAGTGGCGATGTGGAGATGAAAAATGTGATTTGCGACAATGCCTCCGTGCAGGTCTTTGGCAGCGGCGACGTGGAAATTAAGAATCTTGTGGCGCAACGCAGGGCTGACATCAGCGTGAAGGGCAGTGGCGACGTGAAGATTGGCTTTACCAGAACAGGCCACGTGTCGTGTGCCGTTTACGGCAGTGGCGACGTGGAACTGAAAGGGCGAGTAAAGAGCCTGAAGAAGCTCGTGAAAGGCAGCGGCGACATTGATACGGATAAATTAAAGAGGTGGTAAAGGGTTATGCATCAGCTACTTGATAAATTGTCCACCATCTTTGTCAGATATTAATCCGAGATAATTCCACGAGTTTATACCTTTGCGGCAGAAACTAAAAAAAATGTAACCTATGAAAAGAAAAAACGTTATTAGTAATCTGTTCGCATTTATTATTGGAGTAATGCTTTTGCATAATGCAGATGCAAGGGCGGTAAATATTCTGAAGTCAGCCGGATGGCTTGAGAGTGCATATATGGAATGGCAACCAGTAGACGGTGCTGTTTCTTATAATGTATATTATGAGAAAACCGGTGGAGACAAAGTAAAGATAGACGACAAGCTGATACGAAAATATCCTGGCTATATGCGTGCCGACGCAATGGGTATTGCTGCCGGGGAATATAGTCTGACGATGGAAGCACTGGACGACAAGGGTAATACGATAGACACGGGCACGGCAAACAGTCTTGTTGTTGCACCGAATGTTAGGGAAGGATTTGCTTTTACAGGTGGAAATATTCCCGGTGCCTACAAATTTGACGGAACGCCCAAGGACGGGGCACACATAATTTATGTTACAGATACTGACATAAACAGTGTGGTGTGTGATGTGAAAGACAAGAAAGGAAAGGCTACATCTTATACAGGGCTTGGAGATATCCTGGCTGCCTATAGCAAAGGATATGACAAGACACCGCTGATAATAAGGGTGGTGGGCACATTGACCGACACAAATTTTGCAGGAATAAAAGACGGTAATTATCTTAATCTCTTGGGTGGCAACAACTCCGACCGTAGTTTGGAGAATGTAACCGTTGAGGGTGTTGGCAACGATGCTACGCTATATGGCTTCGGCATAACGATGAAGCGCACGCTGAATGTTGAAATACGCAATCTTGGCATTATGCTTTTTGGCGATGACGCAGTATCGCTCGACACGGACAACCGCCACATCTGGATACACAACATTGATTTTTTCTATGGTAAGCCCGGTAAGGATGCCGACCAAGTGAAAGGCGACGGGTCTATCGACATTAAATACCGTTCTACAGACATAACGATAGCTTTCAATCATTTCTTTGACAGCGGAAAGGTGATGGGATGTGGCGGAGCTACAGGTGAGGACGAGAACTTGCGCATATCATATCACCATAACTGGTTTGACCATGCCGACTCGCGCTGTCCGCGACTGCATTATGTTACTGCACACATTTATAATAACTATTATGACGGAGTTTCTGTATATGGTATCGGAAACACGAGCGAGACTTCAGCTTTTGTGGAGCGAAACTTCTTCCGCGAAGTGAAACGCCCGATGATGATTTCTGGACAGGGCACAGACAAATATGACGAGGCAAAGGGAACTTATACGCTAAAAGGTACTTTCTCTGGGCAGAACGGTGGTATGACAAAGGCTTTTGACAATATGTTCGTGAACGAAAGGACAAACCTAAAGCTCGTTTACCAGACAGAAAACGCTACGCAATTTGATGCTTACAAGGTGGAGAGTAGGGATGAAAAAATACCGGAAACCGTGAAGTCGGTAACTGGAGAGTGGACATACAACAATTTTGATACGGCAGCTGACATGTATCAGTCTAATCCAGATGCTGCAGCCGATGTTCCGGAGATAGTGTGTAAATATGCCGGACGAATTGAGGGTGGAGACTTTAAATGGACTTTCGACAATAGTGTGGACGATGAAGACCATGCAGTGAATGCAGAGCTAAAAAAGGCAATAACGGATTACAAGTCGCAGTTCGTCGGCTATCAGAACGGAGAAACTACAAGACTTGGGGCTGTATCTATAAGCAATGGCAAGAAAATGACATATTACGATATGCTTGGAAGAAAGGTACCAGTTAATGGCAATGGCATAAAAATTGCCACTGACGGCACTCGCAAATATAAATTTGTAAAGTAGCTCTATTAATACAACAATGAAAGGGGAAAGCGCAAAATACACTTTGCTTGCTTTCCCCCGTTTTCTTTATTAAACTTTGTCTTGGCCGTTTTTGACACTTATATATGCAGAAGGCGACATTCCCATTTCTGTCTTGAAACACCGGGAGAAATATTTAGGATCATTGAACCCGGTTCTGTATGCCACTTCCGTGATGGACTTCTCGCCATTGTCTATGAGTTGCAGGGCTTTCTTGATGCGCATCTGGCGGATAAATTCTATTGGCGACAGTCCTGTGAGTTCTTTCATCTTGTTGTAATATGCTGTACGGCTCATTCCGAGATTTCGTGCAAAATCCTCTACCGACAGTCCATCCTTGGAAATATTCTCCTCAAGGAAACGGATATTCTTTTCAAGGAATTTTTTGTCGTTATTCTCTTTGAGTTTTATTTTCTCCTCATATCTTGTGTTAGTGGTTAGCTCATCCACGGTCATCAGCAAACTGTATCTCTTTTGTAAAGACCTGCGTATGCGACTAAGATAAATTACAGCATAGACAAGAGCCAGAAAACCGCCTAATATAAATATAACTATCAGGAATTTACATAATGAAGTCTCTACGAATTTTGGGGTGACAACAACAGAAATCCGTCTTTTTGACGCTCCCCATTTCCCATCTTTACCAGCTGTTTCTATAATAAGCGTGTATTGTCCGGGGGTAATGTTGTTGAAACTTGCGGCATGCTGGTTTTCGCTCATATAGCTCCAGCCGTTGCTGTAGCCCTCCATGCGGTAACGATATAGAGTGTGGTAGTTGTTGCCATAGTCAAGTGAAGATACATATAAAGAGAAACTCCTTTCTGTAGGGGATACAATAAGGGTGTCGATGTCGTTGAGCGGACTGATGTTCATATCGCTCGCATACTGAATTCCGGTGAAGACAATTTTCTTTGGAACTTTGCACATTCCGGTAATATCATTTCTGAAAGACATCGTGCCAGAGAGAGTTCCAGTTGTTATAATCCCATTTCTGATTACAGGTTCCGCTTCGGAGAATCTCACTCGTTCAGTGAAATAAGAACGGTCGAATGTCATTAGAGACTTGTCTCTTGGAGTGAATCTTGTAATACTTTGGTCTGAAATTATCCAGATGCTGTTGCCATCGCTGATTGCAGTCTTTATCTGGTCTGTGGTAGCGTCAGACGAGATTGAATAAGTCTTGAAGTGCAAGTTGTCTGTAAGATATTTGTTGCCCTTTATCTCACTTATTCCGCTGCCGAACACACAGACATATATTTTCCCGCTGCACGATATAATCTTCATGATATCGTTGCCTTTAAGTCCCCATGGTTCATTGCGGAATGTGTTGATATAGCATTTCTGTTGCTTCCCGTCTCTTGTATCGACAGACAGTAACCCCATTGTTGTGCCAATCAGTAGAGTTCCGTCTTTCGGTTCGAAGAAACATCTCACTTTTGAATTGGCAGGAATGTTTCGGCATTTCGAGAAAGTCCATTTCCCGTTTTTGCTTTGTGCCATGAAAACTCCAGATCCGTATGTGCCGAGCCATATGCGTTTGCTCTTGTCTTGAAATATTGCATATATTGAGTCGCTGCACAGACTGCCCGGTAAACGTCTGTTGTGGATGAAGTGTTCCACGTCATATTTGTTGTGACGTTTAGTAAGGATGTACAATCCGTCGCCTTTTGTTCCTATCCACACCCGTCCGTCAGTATCTTGCATGTAAGAGTAGGCGGGCTGCATGAAAAAAGATGAAGCTGAGTATGATATGCTTCCGTCTCTTCTTATATAGTTGATGCTTCCGTATTTTTGCTGACATAAATTCATAGAGCGGTCAGAACTCCAAAGGGTTCCGTATGGATCAATGCCCAGCATGCGACATTCTTGCATGGAAGCATTGTTGGCAGAGAAGAAAAGATAAGGATGAAAAGAAATGCAGTAAGCTTTATGCTTTTGGAATATCCACAGATTTTTGTTGTGATCAACTATAAATTTACGTATTTCTCCTGGTTCAAATGTTTTTGGAATGTTGTTCTCATAGAAAACGCATGGTTGTAAAGCATTCTGCTGTTCGTCATAATACGACAGTTCTCCTTGTGCAGGTTTAAGAATAATCTGTCCGTATTCATTCTCATAAATCAGTTGCGGATTTTTCATCAGCTTTTTGCATGGCTTGAATGCTGTCGTGAAAATTGTCTTGCTCAAGTCTTTAAGGTTGATGAGTTCTACTATGTTCGATTTGCCGAAAGCCCAGATTCTGTTCTTTTTGTCTTTATATAAGTAGTCAGCAGGAGTTGTACTTAGTGTGCTGATTTTTCCTTTCGTTTCATCTATTGCTACAATTCCCTTGTCGGTGGCTACGATAATCTTTCCGATTGCAAATACTGCATATTTCGTTTCTTTCTCGCTGGCGGTGTTGCTTATCTCGGTATGTCGGCCATTACAGAACCGAATCACCTTGCCATTTTCAGCTATTAGCCACGTTCTTTGTTTATGGCTTACGACAAGGTTGAAATCCCCTTTTATGCAGGTTTGCGAACCAAATACAAAAGCTGCTTTTTCAGTCAAAATCCATTCTCTGCCAATACTGTCGCATACTACATTGTGTATTTCATTGCTCATGGCGAGCGCTTTTGTCTTGGCCTTGACATATCGGTAATTTTTAAAAGGTGTCTGGTCTATAATGCGCAATGCTGAATTGTCTTTGAATATCACCCATGTCACGCCTTTGTTTAACGGAATAAGTTTCTTTACACTTTTTCTTTTCATTAAGTTTATCTTCTCATGGGTGTTGATGAAAGAATTTGATGTAGTGTTGAAAAGATATAGTTTGTTGTCTGACGAAATACACCACAGATTTTTTGTCCCTGTTCTTTTTAGATTAAAAATTCTATTTGATGATATAGTTCCGGCAGAGTTCTGAACAGGTTTAAAGGTGTAGTAGTTGTAGCCGTCGTAGCGTACGAGTCCGTTCCATGTAGAAAACCACATAAATCCGTCTCTGTCCTGTATAGCATTAGCCATGTGAGATTCAAGCAGACCGTTAGAGTCAACAAGGTCGTGTATCCTACAGAAAAAATTGACAGCTCCAATGTTGGTGAATATGGCGAAAAGAAATGTATAAAGTAATACGATTCGTTTTGTTTTCATTGTTGTAGCTTCTCGATTTATTTTGCAAATTTACAGATAAAAAGATAATAATCAAACGACATAATGTTAAATATGTAGAGTATTATGCACGAAATTCGAAAAAATAAAGTAATTTTGCTCCCGATTTGGCTATATGCCGTTGGGTGATAGATTTTTTTTCTTTTGTCCGGGGGCAGTGGCAGATTTCATAATTCATATATAAAAAAGGAAAAATCGAATTTAAGACATGATACTTGAAAAGATTGAAAGCCTCCTGAACGAGGTGAAGACAATGACAGCATCCAATGCTGAGGAGATAGAGGCTCTGCGCCTGAAGTATCTCAGTAAGAAGGGTGAGATTAATGCCGTAATGGCTGACTTTAGAACTGTGCCTACCGAGCAGAAAAAAGAGGTGGGTATGAAGATAAACGAACTGAAGCAGACTGCTCTCGATAGGCTGAACGCTCTGCGCGATGCTATCTCGACAAAAGAGGACAGTGTGCAGGGAATGGACCTGACGAGGACTGCATATCCGATAGAACTCGGCACTCGTCATCCGCTAACTATCGTGAAGAACGAGATTATCGACATCTTCTCGCGTATGGGCTTTACGCTTGCCGACGGACCGGAGGTGGAAGACGACCTGCACGTGTTTACGAAGATGAACTTTGCTGCCGACCATCCGGCTCGCGACATGCAGGACACGTTCTTCGTGGAGCAGAACCCTAACGACGTTACAAAGAATATCCTTCTGCGCAGCCACACAAGTTCAGTGCAGGCTCGCGTTATGGAGACTTCACAGCCGCCTATCCGTATCATCTGTCCGGGACGCGTTTACCGCAACGAGGCTATCACGGCGCGTGCCCACTGCTTCTTCCATCAGATCGAGGGACTGTACATCGACAAGAACGTGTCGTTCACAGACTTGAAGCAAGTGCTCCTTACATTTGCCCGCGAGATGTTCGGCGCTGACACAAAGATTCGTCTGCGTCCAAGTTACTTCCCGTTCACAGAGCCAAGTGCCGAGATGGACATCTCTTGCCACATCTGTGGCGGCAAGGGCTGCGGATTCTGCAAGCACACCGGTTGGGTGGAAATCCTCGGTTGCGGAATGGTAGACCCTAACGTGCTCGAGGCTTGCGGCATAGACAGCAAGGTTTACACAGGCTACGCCTTCGGATTGGGCGTGGAGCGCATCACCAACCTGAAGTATCAGGTTTCCGACCTGCGTATGTTCTCTGAAAACGACAAGCGGTTCCTTGAGGAGTTTGAGGCTGCAAATTGATTTTTTTTCAAGACTATACAAATAAAAAAATCCCCGCCACTTTATGGTAAATTAAGTGGCGGGGATTTTATTGTTAGTTGTATTAGGATTGTCGTTTGTTATTTCAAAAGCGTGGATTTGATGATTTCCTCGAAGTCAGACTTCTCCATCGCTCCCATCTGAGCCGTGGGGTTTCCTTTAACGGGGATGAACAGAAAGGTGGGGATACTTTGTATGCCGAACACGGCAGCCAGTTCCTTTTCCTTGTCCACGTCAATCTTGTAGAAATCAATCTTCTCGCCATATTCCCCGGCAAGCTCTTCGAGCACGGGCGCCATCATTTTGCAAGGACCGCACCATGTGGCATAGAAGTCGATAACCACGGGGCGCTTGCCCTCAAATACCCATTCCTGAGAGTTATTCTCGTAGTCGAAAATCTTGCTCTTGAATTCGGCTGTGGTCATATAGTTCACTTTGCCCGAGCCCTTGCCGGTATTCTTCTCCGCTTTCTGTGCTGCGGCCGTTTGCTCCACGTTGTCGGGCTTTGCCGACTTGCCGTTGCTGCCCGTTTGCGAACAGCCGGTCAATGTCATGGCCATCGCAACAAGCAAAAAAGATATTCTTCTTTTCATTTTTGATGAAGTTTTGGTCGTTGTCTTTATTGTAGGATTCAAATTCGGCTAAAATCCCGTCCGCCTTATGCTTCGGTAGATTTTTCCTGGAATTTTATCTCCGAAATTTCTTCCATCTCGTCTTCGTCAAACCATTTCACGAGTTTCTCCTTGGCCTTCTCTTTTATTTCCTCAGACACGTTGCCTATCTTGTTCATCACGTAGAGCAATACGGCGAGGTCATCGCCAAGGCCCACGATTGGAATGGCATCGGGGATAACGTCGAGCGGACTGATGAGATAGCCCAGTGCGCCCACGATAATGGCTTTGTCTTTTATCGAAACCTTGTCGCTCTGCAGCGTGTAATAAAGGATGAGCGAAACATAAACCAGCTTTGCTCCGGCACGCTTTGCAATCTTTGAGATTTTGTCCAGGAATTCACCATTTGTGAATTTACTGGAGTATGACATAAAATCAGGTAATTCCATTTCTTGAATTTTTATTGTTAATATTAATGCGCCACAAATTTACGAATATTTTTCTTCTCCCGCAAAAATACATTGTTCAAGTTTCTGATTTATAGAAAAACCGTAAGTTCTCTTACAAATCCTTGAGTAGCACGTTTCTTTGGGCTTCGATATATTTTGTATGGTTGGAAATGGCGGCGTTCCATCTGTCGTGCTCGGCCTCTTGCATGTTGAGGCTGATTTCCCATTTTCCCTTGGATTCAAATCTGTCGATGAGCAGTCCTACGCTGAGGCGCGACAAGTCTTCGGCAGGTTGGTAAACGCTCTCTTCGCCCTTTTCGTCGCTCGTTATCTCGCTCAGCATGCGGATGCTTGTCAGCTCGTAGAGCAGTTCCTGTGCGATGCGTATGGGGATGTTGGTGGCAAGTTTCAGTTCGAGAGCCGTGTAGGGCTTTTCTCCCTTTTCAAACCTCTTGCAGATATGGCTCATCAGCAGCATGCTCATCAGCAACCGGTAGCGCGGACTTATCTCGTATGTCTCCGTGCGGAAAGCAAATTCTTCCATGTTCTGGCTCGTGTAGCACAGTTCTGCGCCAAACAGACAGATGTTCCATGATATCTGAACCCATAGCATGAAGAGCGGCAGGGCTGCAAAGGAGCCATAGATGGCGTTGTAGCTGCTCACCCAAATCTGTGAGTGGATATAGAAGAACTGTAGTCCCTGCATTGCCACGCCTGCAAGAATGCCCGGCATGATGGCATAGCGCAGTCTCACCTTGGTGTTTGGCATAAAAAGGTATAAGGCGATGAATATTGCCGACATGAGCACGTAGGGCATGAAGTCCCACAATATTCTGACCATTGGCGCCAATAGTTCGAACCCCTCCGTTTCGTTGGCAAAGGTTGCCACGAAGATGGATATTCCTGATGTTACCACAATGATTACGGGGGCGAGGATGAACATTCCCATATAGTCGGTAACAGTGCGGAAGAAGCTGCGCGGCTTTTTTACTTGCCATATATTGTTGAATGTCAGCTCTATGTTGCGGATAAGCATCGTAACGGTCCAGAGCATGAAGAGCAGTCCGATACCGAGGATTATTCCGCTTTGCGTGTGGATTAGGTAGGAGTTCACGAATCCCACTATCGCATCGGCAGCTTGCGGCTGGCTGGAGAGGATGTCCCTAAACCATTCCTCGATGTATTTGTTGTAGCCGAATCCCCGGGCTATGGCAAATACCACGGCAAGGATGGGCACGATGGCGAGCAGAGTGGAGTAGGTTAGGGCGGCGGCAGAGTCGATCATGCGCTTTGTCGTGAACCTCTCTATTGCGATGATGAGCATGCGCAAAGTTGCTATGCAGAATCTCACGTGGTGCGGTTTCTTGCTGAAATCCTTGTGCCAGATGTCTTCTTTAAAAAATCTTGCTGTGCGTTTTATGTTCATCTTTCAAATAGTACCGTTGGTTATAACTGTTGTTTCTGGCAGAAAGTTTCTTTTACTTCAGACAAGAAGCTTCTTTTACTTCTGTCAAGGAGCTTTTTGTGCTTTTGCTAAAAAAGTCTGCCAGCGGCGGCAGTGGAGAAAAAAAAGAAAACAGTGTCCCTGTAAGCCGGGTTCTGTTCCGCAGCAGCCTCTCGGCTACAGCGGCGCCTGCCATTTATCCAGTACGTGGGTCGCCCCACGTCTCAAGCATTCCACCCTCCGTCGGAGTTGGTCGGACGGGCAATCCTCAAACGACGGTTTACGCGAACTTGCAGCCTCCGGACGGCACAGCCCGGTGATCACCCACCGGCTGGTGGTCTCTTGCACCACCTTCTCACCCTTACCGTAAGATCAGGTTTTTATTGAGAGAAAACCTGAAATTATGGCGGTTGTTTTCTTCTGCCGTATCCTACTGTCGCCAATAGCTTCCACTTTCAGAAGCGGAGCGCCCTATGCTGCCCGGACTTTCCTCTCGCGGCACATGCTGTCCGCCAGCGGCAGAGCCGGGACACTGTATTCTATAGTGCAAAGGTAAGAAATTAAATTTAGAATGAAGAATTAAGAATGAAGAATTTGGAAATTAAGAATGAAGAATGCGGACTACTCTTGCCTTATACTGACAAGAGTAGTCCGCATTTCTTATTTCACTGAGCGTTAGTGAAGCAATTCTTCATTAAATAAATTACTTCACGATTTTCTTTCCTTCCACCACGTATATTCCGTGTTGCAGTCCGTCGGTCGCTGTTTGTCGGCAAACTTTAGAGCGCACTTTCGTGCCCGACACTGTATATACGTCTACAAAGGCTGGCAGTTCTTCGGTGGGCAGTTCTATGACAGTGGGCTTGTCGTAGTTGTCGTAGCTGAACGCCACATTCTTTTTGTCCCCCCATACATACTGTTCCAGTCCGGGATAGTCCACATAAGGGTTGCGGTTTTTCTGTATGCCGTATGCAGCATTGTTGCGGTCAATTTCTTTCTGGCTCACTGGGTCCTCCTTTGCCCATTTCAACAGGAGGTTTAGTGCCCAGTCTTTAAACGCCGGGTATTTGTTGCCCGAGAGCATCTCGCTGTTCCATCCGCTCACCTTGCTCTCGTAGCAGGTTACCATATAGAAGTATATGCGTGCGAAGTCGCCTTTGTATTCATCGTTAGGTTCAAACACTGTGCCGCTGTATCCGGGGAAGGTGCATTTGCCTAGTTTGCTGAATCCTTTGTTCGACTGGTAAGTCTCTCCGTCGGTTTCTCCGAAGGGGTTGTTTCCGCGGCGGTTATTCACATATCCGTCGCACGGCACAACATGCACGATGTCGGAGTACATCGGACTTACCTTTCCGCCGAACCAGCTTTTGGGGAAAGAATGTTCACGGTTGTACATGTCGCCCTCTTTCTTGTAGTTTCCGGTGTTGTCGCTGAAACTGAAGTTTGTGGTACACGAATACATATCCCACACTTTGCCGTCGCTGCGCCGGTCGGTAGTTTGATAGGCCTTTATCAGTCCGTCGTAAGATGTAACTTGTGGGTTTCCTATAATCTCGGCAAGTGCAGTCTTCAGCGCGCTACCCTTCTTGCCGTCAGCTTTCGAGTAGTAAGTACCACTGTTGTTTGGACCTTGGGCCCATGAGCAAACGGCAAAAAGAATCATTGCCGCTGCAAAAATGTTTCTTCTTAATGGGTTCATATAGTTGAATTTTTTATTGTTTTCAATTTTTCAATCTTTCAATCTTTCAATCTTTCAATCTTTCAATTTTTCAATTTTTCAATCTTTCAATCTTTCAATCTTTCAATTTTAAATCAAATTCTCCGGCACGCAGTCTGCCATCGCTCTGTAGGCCACCTCGCTCGGGTGTAGATGGTCGCCGGAGTCGAATCCTGGAGCAAAGCTCTTTGGGTTGTCGGTGGAGCGCACAGCCTTGTCGAAGTCCACGCAACCGTCGAAGATGCTGGCAGAGCGCAACCAAAGGTTGAAGTCCTCGCGCAGTTTGTTCCTCTCCTCGTTGTATGTCCTCCATCCGAGGATGGGCAAGAGCGTGCCGCTCCATACCCTGAGTCCGAACTTCCGAGCGTGTTTAACGTAAATATCTTCTACTCCACGTTTCAAATCCTCGAGCGAAGGCATGTCGCTCCACGGGCGGAACGGATTAACATCGGTGCCCACGGGGTGTATGATGTCGTTGATGCCATGCTGTATAATCACGTCGGTGGCTCCGCTCACGTTCATCTCGACGGGGAAACGCGTTGCGCCCTTCAGTCCGTAAGCCTGATACGTGATGCAGTCATACTGGCGCAGAATTCTTGTTCCGCTCACGGCGCGCCGGATCACGGCAACGCTGTTTGAGCCCTTTTCCCTTGCCCTTATTGCCAACCAGTCGGGCCAGCTCTGCGCCGTGATGGAGTCGCCGTAGCATACGAGGGCGTGGTTTTTCTCCTCCGTGCGTATGTCTATGGTGTTCAGGAAATAGAACCATTGCGTGTGGCGTGTCAGGTTGAGCGGCAGCACTTCGGCTTCGGCAAAGTCACCGTAGCTGTATTGCCCTTTCGAAAGCGGCCCCGTGATGAGTGTTCCGGCGTTCATCTGGGTGAAATCCCGGAGATACATGCTCACTTTTATCGTTTCGTATGCTTCTATGTCGAGAGCAATTTCGTCGCTTTCGATTTCCTGACCAGGCATGATGACGGCCGATTCCTTGCCGTCGAATGTTATAGTGGTGATGCTGCTCTTGAAATCCCTTTCCTTTGCCACGTTAGCCTTGCTTATTGTTACGGGTTCCGTGCCGGTGAGGTTTGAAAAGCGCATGCGGAGCCTGTCGCCAGAGAATGGAATTTCTATGGGGTATCTCAGTGTAAGGTTTTTGGCATATATGGCCTCTCGCCTGTCGGTAATGGAAGTGGCGTTTCCCCAACAGCTTACCCATTTGCCGTATACCTTATTATATATATCGGTTTTATCTTTATTTTCCATATTTGTAATAGCGGTTCATTATTGTGGCAAAGGTAGTCCATTTTGTCCAAAGAAAAGCATAAAGTGGTGAAAATTAATCAGTTCTACGCAAGTAATTGGGCGAAATATGCAAAAAAAATCAAATATATTTCCGTATGCCATTAAAAACTTGTATATTTGCAAGCCTTTTTAAGCAAGATAGAATATTACATATAATTAATTAACAGAAATGACAAAAGCAGATATAATTGACGAGATCGTGAGTTCTACAGGTGTGGCTCGCAAGGATGTAACGGCCACGGTAGAGGCTTTCATGGAGGCAATCAAGGGTAGTTTGTTGGACAAGAAAGAGAATGTTTACCTGCGTGGTTTCGGTAGCTTCATCGTGAAGCACCGTGCCGAGAAGACAGCAAGAAACATTTCCAAGAACACTACAATAGTCATTGCAGCCCACGATTTTCCGAGCTTCAAGCCGGCAAAGAGTTTTGTAAGCAAGATGAAGGGCGAGGAGGAATAATCATTTCGGCTATATAGAGAGGAAATTTATTAATAACATTATATTCAAACATTTTAAATAATAACGATTATGCCAAACGGTAAGAAGAAAAAGGGCCACAAGATGGCTACTCACAAGCGTAAGAAAAGATTAAGAAAGAACAGACATAAGAGCAAGTAAAAAGCTAACTGCAGAGTTAGTGCTCAATACAGGTCTATTCGGACTGGGCATGTCAATCAATGCAGCATCTTTCAAGAGAACGCGTATTTGTTGACATGCCCTTGTTTTATTAGTTAATCAAGTTTTGTAATTAAGACATGACAAGCGAATTAGTAATCGACGTTCAACAGAATGAAATATCAATCGCTCTGC
>CAKQDG010000042.1 GCA_934219025.1 uncultured Prevotella sp.
CAATCTCGGCGAGCTTGGTGAGTCGCTCGTCGGGCACGGTAATCACGCCCACGTTAGGTTCTATCGTACAGAAAGGAAAGTTTGCAGCCTGTGCCTTTGCGCTCGAAAGGCAGTTGAAAAGAGTGGACTTTCCCACGTTAGGAAGTCCCACGATACCACATTTTAGTGCCATGTCTTTGTCTTTATATTTTATTCTTTTATTATTGTCAGATAGCGTTGCCTTCTGCACCGTCGTTTCGTCTGTATTTGATGCAGAAACAGTTTCAGTGTGCGAAATTACTCATTTTATTTGTAATATACTGTATTAAAGACTGATAAAATGAAAAAACTCTCAGATAGCCATGGTTTTATTTACTCTGATAATGCGGAGTACCAAAACCGAAAACCATTTTGGTACCGGAAGTGCAGCATTGCGATACCGCTGGCGAACCGATGCTTTGTTTGCGACAAAGCAATGCTTCATTCACATAAGGCGCAGCGTTGAAAACTTTTCCTGAATTATACAGGCAGAGGATTTTATCATTCTGCTTTGATATTTTGCATAGAAAAATTGATTTTGGTAACTTTGCACTTGTCGTCTGCCCGCTGCCATAATCCGGAGGCTGCTTAGTTTCTCTTGATTGCCGGCATCAGGCGATAAATAATGAATGATTAAAGAAAAGGAAAATGCAAAACGACAATACAAAAGTTTTCGTTAAGCCAAATGAGCAGAGTGAAGCTTGCTTAAACTCTGACATGGCGAGAAAGCGAAGGGGAAAATCCAATGATTATCTGCGCCTGCATACAGGCATTCTTCTTGCTGGAGCAACGGGAGTTTTCGGCCGACTTATATCTCTTGCCGAATTGCCGCTGGTGTGGTATAGGATGATTATCGCCGCTGCCGTGCTCGCCCTTGTGCTCAGAATAAGCCACAGGCTGAGCATCCCGAACAGGCAACATCTCATGAAAATAGGGGGCTGCGGAGTGTTGCTGGCTATACACTGGACTCTCTTTTATGCCAGCATCAAGGCGTCAAACGTGAGCATCGCCGTGGTGTGTATAGCCCTCAACGGGTTCTTTACGGCAATCATCGAACCGCTTACCGGCCACCGGCGGCTGTCGCTACGCGAACTGCTGCTCAGCATGGTTACGCTTGCCGGCATCCTGCTCATTTTCGGACTCGATACCCGTCATCGCACGGGTATCATCATCGGCACGTTCTCGTCGCTGTTCTACACGCTATTTGCCGTTGCCAGCAAGCGCATACAGCACAATACGGGACATTCGAGCAGCACTATGCTACTGTATGAGCTGCTGGTGGGGTGGGGGTTCCTCACTCTCATTCTGCCCTTCTACGCCTTTCTGTTCCCGTCGGCATTGCTTCTGCCTGCGGCATGGGACTGGGCATATATTCTCGTCTTTGCATCGGTATTCACCATCGGACCGTTTCTCACTCAGCTGCAGGCGCTGCGCACTATCTCTGCCTTTACCGTGAACCTGAGTTACAACCTTGAGCCTATCTACAGTATAATCCTTGCAATGATGATTTTCAATGAAGGACAGGAGCTGAATTTCTCCTTCTGGATAGGCATGTTCATGATTATCCTGTCTGTTGTTCTGCAGACTATACTGTCGAGGAAAAAAGAGTAGGCAGACTATACCCAACTGAAGAAAAGCGGCGAGGAAACATCTTGTTAGTATGGATTTGTATGTAGACCAGCCGTCAGTTTACCACGGCAATCTTGCACACCGTTCCGCTTTCGCCACTTTCCGTTGCCGTGTTCACCATGTATATTCCGCTTGCCACGCGCTTGCCCTTCAAATCACGGCAGTCCCACTGGAAAGAGCCGCCCGTGCTCCTGCCCTGTGCCACGAGCACGCCGTTGGTAGTGGTTATCTTCACATCGGCGTTAAACGACAGGCCCACCACGGTGACAAGTCCCATATAGTCGGGTTTCACGGGATTGGGATAAGCCCACACGTTGTCTTTGTCCATACTGTCAAACGTTTCTGTGGCATGGCTCTCCACGGAGCATAGCCCCTTGTCTGTTCCTATATAAACCCTTCCGGTGTTGTTGTTTATGGCTATGTAGTCGATATTGTCAGACAGCAGATAGGAGTCTTCAGCCTTGAAGTGAGCTTCCTGCACCATGTTGTCGTTGCTTATCACATACACACCGTTGCCCTTCGTGCCAACCCACTTTCTGTTGGCATTGTCCACGGCGATAGCAGTAATGTTTACGCCGTCTAAAAGGTAGTCGGCAAAGTTGGTGCCGTCGTTTCTCGGCACCTTTATCTGATAGAATCCAAGATTTGGATTAGCCTGGTATTCGGGAGTCAGCGTTACCAGACCGCTGCTCAATGCCACCCATATATTGCCGTCCTTGTCTTCCACAGCCTGCCGCGTGAATTCTATTGTGCCGAAGGTTTTTCCGTCTTCATTCACGAAATTGGTATATGAATAAAGTTTTGACAAGTCGGCAGAATAGCAGAACACGCCATCGTCGGAGTATCTTCCGCTGGCAATCCATATGCGCCCGCTACTGTCCATCATGATTTTGGAATTTTCCGCCTGCGAGGGTTCAAACTGCAGTTCGGGTGCAGTCCATTTGTTGTCTGCCGTATACACTATTAGTCTTTTGTTTTCGGCGCGAGCGTTTGAAATCCACAGATTGTTGTTGCTGTCGTAAAACATCGACGTTATCAGTTGGTAGTTGTCGCTATATCCGCTGATTGGCGAGATGAGACTGTTCTTGCGGTCGAAGTGGTTGATCACCTTTCCGTCTTTTATCTCAAAAACTCCGCATTGGTTGCCCGCCATCACATGTGTGTCGTCGCGCGGATCCACGGCGAGACTCAGTATGTCGGTGTATCTCACAGAATATTTCTCGGCCACGCCCTCGTTGTCGTAGAATTTCCACGACTCGCTGTCTGGGGTATATTCCTGGATTATGGCAGGGTTATGGGTGTCCCATTCTCCTCCGTTGCATGCATAAAGCTTGTTGTTGGATATGGTCATGAATCCGAACAGGTTGTATCGCGGGGCATCAGGAATGATGTCTTGCTTTATCACGGTCTTCGTGCCATCGGCAGCAAGAGTGTAAGCTTGCAGCGCCTGGTCCTTCTGGTTGGTCCAGTAGCATTTGTTAGTGGAGTCATACGTGTAATATTGCGTGTAGCCGTTATCGTTGGTAATGCTGATGTCGTTGGGATGCGAAAAGTCCACGCTTTCGGCAGCAGCCACCCAGTTGGCAGGGTTTATGATATTGCTGTTTGTGTCGCCTTTGAATATGCCGTCTGTCGTGCTTACAAAGATGTAGTTCCTGCTGAAGGCACAGTTGGCCACATTTCGTCCGATATTGTAGGTGTCCTTTATGAGGCCGCTCTCCATGTCAATCTGCACCAGTCCGAAAGCCGTGCACAGATAAGCCATCTTCCCGTTTATAACCACGTTGTTTATTGTCTTGTCCACGTTCATCGACTTGTCCTTGTAGCCAACGATGTTCACCACGTTGCCGTTGTTGTCGAGCAAGTCCACGTTGTTGTTCTCGTAAACCACGATGAGCTTCTTAACACTGTTGTTCCATGCTATTTTGGATACGGTGCAGTCGCTAAGGGGATAAACCTTGTCGTAGGTGTTCACACTGCCGTCGTTTGTGTTATACGAGAAAATGGAGTTTGAGCTGAGCACATAAACCATTTTCCCGGCAGGTTCAATGTCGGTTACGTTTCCGTATGCCATATAGGCTTTCCAGTTGTCAAATGTGGCAGCATTGAGGCTCAAAGCCGTGGCTGATATAAATAAACTTGTCAAGAGTCTGCGCATATCCGTAATGTATTATTTTGTCAGTTTACATATATAACTGATTTCTTTGCTTATTATTGCCGTTTTTCCAGAGATTTAAGATAACCGGCAAATTTCTCCACGGCAATGGCACGGTGGGAGATTTTGTTCTTTATCTCGTGTCCAAGTTCAGCAAAAGTCATATCATGGCCCTCTGGCATGAATATTGGGTCGTAGCCAAATCCCGATGCTCCCCGTTTCTCTTTTATAATTTCTCCCTTGCACACGCCTTCAAAAATTATTGGCTGTCCTGTCTCAGCCGGGATATATGCTATTGCCGTGCGGAATTGGGCTTTTCTGTTTTCTTTTCCTTCGAGTTCGTGCAGCAGTTTCTGCATGTTTGCTTCGCTGTCGTGTCCCTCTCCGCCGGCATAGCGTGCCGAGTACACACCGGGAGCACCGTCGAGAGCTTCAACCTCCAGACCAGTGTCGTCTGCAAATACGCTCAGTCCGTAATTCTTGTATATATATTCCGCCTTGATACAGGCATTCTCTTCGAGTGTGGTTCCTGTTTCGGGGATGTCCACATGGCAGTTTATGTCGCTGAGCGACAGTACTTCAAAGTTGCTCCCCAGAATTTCCTTAATCTCAGAGAGTTTGTTCTTGTTGTTTGTTGCAAAGACTATTTTCATTGTTGTATTTTTTGTTGGATGGCTCGGACTACTCGGACATCTCGGACTACTCGGACATCTCGGACATCTCGGACTACTCGGACTACTCGGACTTCTCGGACATCTCGGAGGGCTCGGACTTCTTGGATTATTCGAGCTACTCCGGTTTATTTTTTTTCACTTCCACTTTTATCGGATCAAAGCCTTCTCCGAAAACACCTTGCACGCTGCTTTGGCTCACGAAGGCATTTGGGTCTATTGACTTTATGATTCTGAAGATTATCACGCTTTCGCGCTTCTTTGCCATCAGGCATATCACCTTCATTGGATGTCCGGAGTACCATCCGTGTCCGTCGAGTATGGTCATAGTGTGGTCGGTTTGTTTTGCAATGGCATTGGCTATCTCCTGGTGCTTCTTCGAGAATATCATAAACTGCACAGACTGCCTCTGCCAGCTCATCACGAAGTCAAGCATGTTGCACTCGATGAACATGGTGCATAGGCCGAACACAACTTTTTGGCACCGTATTGGGAAAGAGCCGAAGGAATCAACTGCCAAACAGCTGCTGATTATCACGAGGTCCACCATGATGAGGGCTTTGCCGAGCGATACATTCCTGTGTTTGTTCACCACTGCCGCTATGATATCTGTTCCACCTGTGCTTCCGTTGCTCAGGAACACTATGGCGAGAGCTGTTCCCGTGAGCATACATCCTATGATGAGCGACATGAAGTCGTTGCCTTCTCCCATGAGTTTATAGAAGGAGCCGTCGGGCATTTCCACGATTTTCTGTGCCAGGTCGAGCATTATGGTCACCATGATGGTGGCATAGATTGTTTTGGCAAGGAATTTCAGTCCCAGTTCCTTCAATGCCGCCACGATGAGCACGGCGTTGATGATGAAGAAAGTCCACTGCACCGGAAATCTTGTGGCATAGAATATGATGGCGCCTATACCGGCAATTCCGCCGGTAACAATCTCGTAGGGCAATAGAAACACTGTGAACCCGAAGGTGTAGAGCATCAGGCCGAGAGTTATGTTGAAATAGTCTCTCGCTTCCCGCACAATCATCTTGCCGGAGTCGCTCCTCATGAAATTTACAAAAGAGCTCCTGTTGCTGTTGCTCCTGTTGTTGTTGCCGTTGCTCCTGTTGCTGGCAATATTGTTTTCGATGTTAGTCATAGCGGTGTGTGAATGGGTAATGTGACAAGTATGAGTTATAACAGTGAATCCCTTCCCCAGCTGTTGGGGCAGATGGAGAAGGGATTTATGGATGATAATTATTTTATAACAACGTTTACAATTTTCTTTGGCACAACGATAACCTTTATTATCTGCTTTCCTTCAAGATACTTCTGGCTCTTCTCGTCAGCGAGCACCTCGTTCTTTATCGTTTCGTTGTCGGCATCGGCAGGGAACTTTTTCTGGTAGCGCGCCTTTCCATTGAATGAAACCGTGAGCTGCATTTCGCTTTCCACGAGATATTTCTCGTTGCAAACAGGCCATTCGGCATCGCATACAGTGCCTTCGTTGCCCAGTTGGTGCCACAGTTCTTCGGCGATATGAGGGGCGAATGGTGCGATGAGCACGACAACATCTTGCAGCAACTGCTTGTTGTGGCATTTTGTCTGCTGCAACTCTCCCACGCAAATCATGAATGCCGAGATGCTGGTGTTGTAAGAGAAGTGTTCGATGTCGAACGAAACCTTCTTTATCAGTTTGTGCACACTCTTGAGCTGTTCCGGTGTAGGTTCTTCGTCAGTGGGCAGGAACTGACCGTCGCGGTTGAAGAACAGTCCCCAAAGTTTTTTCAGGAACCGGTGGCAACCGTCGATGCCGTTCGTGTCCCATGGCTTGCTTGCCTCTACCGGTCCGAGGAACATCTCATAAAGGCGCAGTGTGTCGGCACCGTATTTCTCTACAATCATGTCCGGATTAACAACGTTGAACATCGACTTCGACATCTTCTCTATTGCCCATCCACACATGTATTTTCCGTCTTCGAGAATGAACTCAGCGTTTTCGTATTCCGGGCGCCATTTCTTGAAAGCCTCGGTATCGAGCTGGTCGCCATGCACGATGTTCACGTCCACGTGGATTGGCGTAACGTCGTATTTGTCTTTCAGATTGAGGCTTACGAATACAGGAGCCTTGGAGTGGTCGTCGCTGTTGATGCGGTATACAAAGTTGGAGCGTCCCTGTATCATACCTTGATTGACGAGCTTTTGGAATGGTTCTTCCTTGCACGACACGCCGAGGTCGAACAGGAACTTGTTCCAGAAGCGAGAGTAGATAAGATGTCCTGTGGCGTGCTCCGTACCGCCCACATACAGGTCTACGTTCTGCCAGTATTCGTCCACGTCTTTTGCCACGAGGGCGTCATTGTCGTGTGGGTCCATATAGCGCAGGTAGTATGCTGATGAACCGGCAAATCCCGGCATTGTGTTAAGTTCGAGCGGGAATACTGTGGTGTTGTTGATGAGACTCTTGTCCACCACCTGATTTTTCTCCGTGTCCCACGCCCATTTCTGTGCGTGTCCCAATGGCGGTTCGCCGGTTTCGGTAGGTTTATACTGGTCCACCTCCGGAAGTTCGATAGGCAGACATTCGGCAGGCACCATATACGGCATGTTGTCCTTGTAATACACGGGGAAAGGCTCTCCCCAATATCTCTGTCGTGAGAATATTGCGTCGCGCAAGCGGTAGTTCACCTTTACGCGTCCGATACCCTTTTCCGTAACATATTTTTTTGTTGCGGCGATAGCCTCCTTTACAGAAAGACCGTTGAGCGAGAATCCGTCAGCCGTCTGTTTTCCTTCGGCAGGCGAGTTGCACACTATTCCCTCCTTTGCGTCGAAGCTCTCTTCGCTCACGTCGGCACCCTCGATGAGCGGTATGATGGGCAGGTTGAAATGCTTTGCAAAGGCATAGTCGCGCGAGTCGTGTGCCGGCACTGCCATGATGGCTCCGGTGCCGTATCCGGCGAGTACGTATTCTGAAATCCAAATCGGAATGTTTTCTCCCGTGAATGGATTCACGGCATATGAACCGGAGAACACGCCAGTTACTTTGTGGTTTGCCATGCGGTCGAGCTCTGTGCGTTTTTTCACGTATGCAAGATATTCCTCCACTTCGGCTTTCTGTTCCTTTGTAGTGAGTTTCTCCACGAGTTCGCTCTCGGGAGCGAGCACCATGAATGTAACTCCGAATATTGTGTCGGCGCGTGTGGTGAAGATGGTGAAGTCCCAATCTGCACCAGCCACCTTGAACTGCATCTCTGTACCCTCAGAGCGTCCAATCCAGTTTTTCTGTGTTTCCTTTATGCTGTCGCTCCAGTCCACGGTGTTGAGTCCGTCGAGCAGTCGCTGTGAGTATGCGCTAACTCTGAGGCACCACTGACGCATTTTTTTCTGCACCACGGGATATCCTCCGCGTTCCGACACACCGTCTACCACCTCGTCGTTGGCGAGCACCGTGCCCAGTCCGGCACACCAGTTCACCATTGTCTCTCCTATATAAGCTATGCGGTAGTTCATGAGCGTGTGCTGTTGCTCTTTTTCCGTCATGGCGTTCCATTCGTCGGCAGTGAAAGAGAGTTCTTCGGTTTTGGCGATATGTTCTGCCGCCATGCTGCCCTCTGTTTCAAACTTCTTCACGAGTTCTTCGATAGGCATTGCCTTTTGGCATTTTGTGCAGTAGCATGAGTTGAACATCTTCTGGAAAGCCCACTGTGTCCACTTGTAGTATTTAGGGTCGCATGTGCGCACTTCTCGGTCCCAGTCGAACGAGAATCCGATTTTGTCGAGCTGTTCGCGGTATCTCTTTATGTTGGTTTCTGTAGTTACGGCAGGGTGCTGTCCGGTTTGAATTGCATACTGTTCAGCCGGCAGTCCGTAGGCGTCATATCCCATAGGATTGAGCACGTTGAATCCGTTGAGCCTTTTGTATCTGGCATATATGTCGGATGCGATGTATCCCAATGGGTGTCCTACGTGTAGTCCTGCTCCCGACGGATAGGGGAACATGTTGAGGACGTAGAATTTCTTCTTATCCTTCTGTTCAGTCACCTTGTAGGTTTTGTCTTCCACCCACTGGCGCTGCCATTTCTTCTCGATTTCATTGAAGTTGTATTCCATGTGTGAGTATTTTAATTTTTATTTTGTTTCATATATTGGATATCAGCGTGGCTGAGGCCTCGTGTCCGCGCTTTTTTTGTTTGCGTGGTTATCCAACTTGCAAAGATAGTGTAAATTGTGCGCATTATGAAACAAAATTCGATTTTTATGTTTCTGTTTTGTCTTGTTTAGTCAGTGTCAGTCTTGCTTTGGCTGCATAAAAGCACGCAGATACAGAGTTTTGGGCTTACTTATTTGTGAGTTTCTCGCTTTATTACTAATTTTGTATCAAATTTCAAATTAAAAAATATATAGAGAAATGCAAGAGACAAGACAAAACCGTATAGCAAGGCTTCTGCAAAAGGAGCTGAGTATGATATTCCAGAGTCAGACAAGGGCGATGCATGGCGTGATGGTGTCGGTAACGAGAGTGAGGGTGAGCCCCGACTTGAGCATCTGCACCGCATATCTGAGCATTTTCCCGTCGGCAAAGGGTGAGGAGATTATCGAAAACATCCGCAAGAACGAGAAGTCCGTGCGCTATGATTTGGGACAGCGCGTGCGCAATCAGTTGCGTATAATTCCAGAGCTTCGCTTCTTTATCGACGATTCGCTCGACTATATTGAGCATATCGACGAACTGCTGAAGAAGTAACGGCAGATTGACAGTAAGAAACAAAGGACAGGAGCAAAAACAGAGATATATGAACTTTCCTTTCTTTATTGCGCGCCGCTACTTGTTCTCTAAAAAAAGCACCCACGCCATAAACGTGATTAGCGGCATCAGCGCCGTGGGCGTGGCAGTTGCAACGATGGCACTTGTTGTAACGCTGAGCGTGTTTAATGGTTTCCACGACCTCGTGGCAACGTTTTTCACTTCGTTCGACCCGCAAATCGAGGTGGTGCCTGCCCAGGGCAAGACGGTGGCTGCCGACGACCCCCTGCTTACTAAGATAAAGAAGTTGCCCGAGGTGGATGTGGCGACGGAGTGCTTGCAAGACCAGGCGCTCGCCATATACAAGGGACGGCAGACTATGGTAACGCTGATGGGTGTGGACGACAGTTTTGAACAGATGTCGCGCATTGACGAGATTCTGCTGGGCGACGGAACATTCATGCTTCGTGCCGCCAACCTGAATTTCGGTGTAGTGGGCGTGCGCCTTGCCGAAACCCTTGGGATGAATGCCAACTGGGACGGTTCGCTGATGATTTACGCTCCGCGGAAAACGGGGCAGCTCGACCTGTCGAACCCCACCGACGGCTTTGTTGTGGATTCGCTGATTTCGCCCGGAGTGGTGTTTATGGTGAAACAGGGCAAGTATGACCGCGACCATATCCTGGCGCCGATATCCTTTGCCCGCTCGCTGTTTGAACAGCAGGGCATGATATCCTCGCTGCAGATACGGCTGAAGAACGGCAGCGATCTTGATGCCGTGAAAGAAGAGATGAAAAATATCGCCGGGGCGAAATTCCGTGTGCTCGACCGCTATGAGCAACAAGACGACACGTTTCGCATAATGAAGGTTGAGAAATTCATTGCCTATATTTTCCTCACCTTCATCCTAATCGTGGCGAGCTTCAATATCATCGGCTCTCTGTCGATGCTCATCATCGACAAGAAGAAGGATGTTGCTATGCTGCGCAACCTGGGTGCCACCGATCGCCAGATTTCGCGCATCTTTCTCTTTGAGGGCAGACTGATATCATTTTTCGGTGCATTGGCAGGAATACTCATCGGACTGCTCCTTTGCTGGCTGCAGCAGCAGTTCGGGTTGGTGGCACTCGGCGATTCGAGTGGCACCTTTGTGGTGGATGCATATCCAGTGAGTGTTCATCCAAGCGATGTTGTAGTGGTGTTCTTCACGGTGATAGTAGTAGGTTTCACAGCCGTGTGGTATCCGGTGAAGTATTTCAGTCGCAGGCTGCTGCGCCCGTAGTCAGGTATTGACAAAATCATGAAACAAATAATTGACGGCTTATGATGGTAAACATTGCAAATCCGATTTACGACTCCGTGTTCAAATATCTCATGGAGGACGAGCGCATAGCGAAGACGCTGATTTCTGCCCTCCTGAAAAAGGAGGTTGTTGATGTAGACATGCGCCGCAACGAATACACCAACGGCACAAGAGACAAGATCTCCATGTTTCGCATAGACTTCGGGGCAAGGATAAAGGAAGACGACGGCTCAACGAAACTTGTGCTGATAGAGTTGCAGAAGACATGGCTGGAGACGGAAACGCTGCGCTTCCGCCAGTATCTTGGTGCACAGTATGCCAATCCGGAGAATATTCTGAAAGACTGCGAGAACGACGGTTACGGCATACCTATGATTGCCGTGTATCTGCTCGGCCACAAGGTGGGCGACATAGAAGAACCTGTTTTGTATGTAAAGCACAAGGCTCTCGACTATGACGGCAACCATGTAACAAAGGGAATTCCCGATCCGTTTGTAGACAGTCTTACCCACGACAGCATCATTGTACAGATACCGCGCTTGAGAGGACATGTAAACAACCGTCTTGATGAAGTATTGAGCGTATTCGACCAGAGTCAGAAGGAGAAGGGAAACCATCAGGTGCTCAGTGTTGATGAAGACAAATTCAACGGAGACCTCGAGATGATGCATATCCTGCACCGCCTTATTACAGCCGCGTCAGACTCAAAACTGCGTCAGGACATGAACGTGGAGGATGAATTCTTCTCGGCTATCGAAAACCGGGATACGGCTATCTTGCAGAGAGACAAGACTATTGCAGAACAAGATAAGACTATTGCAGAGCAAGATAAGACTATTGCTTCACAAAAAGAAAAAATGCGCTCTATGGTGAAGGCTATGATTAGTAATGGAATGTCGATAGAAGCAATCTCCAATGTAACGAAGATACCACCTGAGGAAGTAGCAACATTGATGAAATAGAATACAAGAAAATCATATTGTTTTTGTTTAATTTACAAGTTATGTATATCTTTGCAATGCGTGTCCTTACTGACAGGAAGACATCGAAAACTGTTATAATATTCAAGGACTTAAAGTCGTAACTGCAAGGTCAAAAGGCATATATATAAAGAATGGAAAGAAGTATGTAATTAAGTAAATTCAATTACTGATAGAATACACCAAGGAAGTGCAGGAAGCTTTTTGATGCTTCTCTCCCACTCGACATGGGACTGTTCTCTCCATACCATTCATAATCCTTGGTATCCTCTGCATGAGGGCGGAAAGTGTATGCACGCGGGAAAAGCGCAGGAATAGTAAATACAGCAAAGTTTCATAGAAACATATAAATTAAAGGACGGGCATTTGGACTGCCTGTCCTTTTTTCATATCTTTGCAAATGAAACTATAAAAACGTGACGCCCTATGATGGTAAACATTGCAAATCCGATTTACGACTCCGTGTTCAAATATCTCATGGAGGACGAGCGCATAGCGAAGACGCTGATTTCTGCCCTCCTGAAAAAGGAGGTTGTTGATGTAGACATGCGCCGCAACGAATACACCAACGGCACAAGAGACAAGATCTCCATGTTTCGCATAGACTTCGGGGCAAGGATAAAGGAAGACGACGGCTCAACGAAACTTGTGCTGATAGAGTTGCAGAAGACATGGCTGGAGACGGAAACGCTGCGCTTCCGCCAGTATCTTGGTGCACAGTATGCCAATCCGGAGAATATTCTGAAAGACTGCGAGAACGACGGTTACGGCATACCTATGATTGCCGTGTATCTGCTCGGCCACAAGGTGGGCGACATAGAAGAACCTGTTTTGTATGTAAAGCACAAGGCTCTCGACTATGACGGCAACCATGTAACAAAGGGAATTCCCGATCCGTTTGTAGACAGTCTTACCCACGACAGCATCATTGTACAGATACCGCGCTTGAGAGGACATGTAAACAACCGTCTTGATGAAGTATTGAGCGTATTCGACCAGAGTCAGAAGGAGAAGGGAAACCATCAGGTGCTCAGTGTTGATGAAGACAAATTCAACGGAGACCTCGAGATGATGCATATCCTGCACCGCCTTATTACAGCCGCGTCAGACTCAAAACTGCGTCAGGACATGAACGTGGAGGATGAATTCTTCTCGGCTATCGAAAACCGGGATACGGCTATCTTGCAGAGAGACAAGAAAATTGCCTCGCAGCAGGAAATATTGGATTCCCAGGACAAGAAGATAGCTACCCAGGACAAGAAGATAGCTACTCAGGACAAGAAGATAGCTACCCAGGACAAGAAGATAGCTACCCAGGACAAGAAGATAGCCTCACAGGATCATGAAATAGCTTCGCTTAAAGAGGAAAAGGAAAGAATGGGAAGTAAGATGCGGAGCATGGTGAAGGCTATGCTTGATAATGGCATGACGGAAGAGACGATAGCCGGAATTTTGAACATTTCAGAAGAAGAAGTTCTGAGATTCGCAGAATGACATCTTGTGGCTGTTGTCGTGAAGCAGTGGGAATAAAAGAAAAATCTGTTAAATATGGAGCATACAATGGCGTATGCTCCTTTTTTTGTATTACTTTTGCGGCATGAACAGAAAATTCCTACTCCTTATAATAATGTCGCTCATGTTGAGCTGTATCGGTGTCGATGCACAGAATGCAGTGCAGGGCAACAGCCAGAATCCCGAAGACCGCGTGGTGGATATGGACAACCCCACCTTTGTGCCTATGGTGAAGGTGGGCAAGGTGCTCCACGGCAGGGACAGCATACAGTATGTGGAACTGAACAACGTGTATGTATATCCGCCGCAGGTGTTTAAAAGCGAAAAGGCACGGCAGCGATACACACGCTTGGTGTATAACGTGAAAAAGGTGCTGCCGATAGCCAAGGAAGTGAACCATATAATCATCGAAACCTACGAATACCTTCAGACCCTGCCCAACAAGAAAGCAAAGGACCAACATCTGAAACTCGTGGAACAGGGCATAAAGAAGGCATACACGCCGAGGATGAAAAAACTGACCTTTTCGCAGGGAAAACTACTCATCAAACTTGTCTACCGCGAGTGCAACTCATCGTCATACCAACTGATAAAGGCTTTTCTCGGTCCCATCCGCGCCGGATTCTACCAAGCCTTTGCCTGGACCTTCGGCGCGAGCCTCACGAAGAAGTACGACCCCGAAGGCGAAGACCGCGAAACGGAACGCGTGGTGAGACTCGTGGAGAGCGGACAGCTGTAGAGAAATCCGACTTTTAGAACACTTTTTCACGAAGGCCCCATTTTACTCGTATTTTTACAAAGCAATGCTTTTTCGGGAGCAAAGCATTGCTTCTCTCCCAGCAAAGCATTGCTTTGCCCGGAAAAAAGCGATGCCGGGCACAGATTTCGCGTGATTTTCGTCTGCAAGAAAGCGAAAAAGTGTTCAAAACTTCTTATTGTAAATTTTCTGAAAATATATCAGTAGAAGAAATAAATACACAAAGTGCACGTTATATAAGAAAAAACATCAAAACCATGATAAAGTCGTTGTCAATACTCATGCCCTCATACAACAACAACTGCTACCCCTTCGTGGCAGAACTGCAACATCAGGCAGAACTCGTCAAGAGCACTGGCTTCAGCTACGAAATTCTTGTAGCCGACGACGGCTCGACAGACCTCTCGCATGTTGCGGAAAACAGCAGGATAAACCAGTTGGCCGGCTGCCGCTATATAAGGAGAGAGAAAAACGTGGGCCGGGCCGCTATACGCAACTTCCTCGCACGCGAGGCAAAAGGCGAATACCTGTTGTTTCTCGACAGCGACAGACGACTGTGCCGCAAGGACTTCATCTCCACCTATCTGCAGCTCGACGGCACAGAAGTGGCTTGCGGCGGACTCCATATCGGTGGCGACGCAGCAGCGCTTCACGGCAACCTGAGGTATATGGTTGAGAAGAAATACGAGCTTCACAACACCCCACAATACCGGCAAGAGAGGGAATACCAGAATTTCAACACCTCAAACTTCATGGTGCGCCGCGACATATTGCTTTCCGTTCCGTTCGACGAGCGTTTCCGCCGCTATGGCTACGAAGACGTGATGTGGGGCAAGCAACTCTCTGACAGGAATATACACATTACACACATCGACAACCCCATAATGCTTGATGACTTCGAGACAAACGAGGACTTTGTGGTGAAGATGGAAACCGGGATGAACACGCTACACAGTTTCAGAGATGAACTCACGGGCTATTCGGCCGTTCTCGTGGCCGTCTCGAAACTTCACAAACTGCATCTGTGCCGCTTGTTCGCCGCCCTGTTCCGCGTTGCGAAAAAGGCGATAAGGCGAAACCTTGCGGGCTGCAAACCCATTGTGCCGCTGCTCAACGTATACAAACTCGGAGTGTATGTCAATATAAAATAACAACGAGAAGGATGATGGAAAACAAGATATCGGTGGTTGTTGCCACATACAACCAGGAAAAAACCATAGCCCGCGCCCTCGACTCCATATTGATGCAAAAATGCCATATGCCAGTAGAAATCGTAGTGGGCGAGGACTGCTCCACAGACTCCACACGTGCCGTTTGCGAGGACTATGCGCACCGCTTTCCACATGTGGTGAGGCTTATGCCGAAGGCTCCAAACAAAGGGCTGATACGCAATTACTACGACTGCATAATGGAGTGTCGCGGCAGATACATAGCCGACTGTGCCGGCGACGACTTCTGGACCGACTGCGAGAAGCTGGAAAAAGAACTTGCGGTGATGGAGAGTAATCCCTCGGTGGTGCTCGTACATACCAACTGGCGCTCGTTTGACGAGGACACGGGAGAAACTGCCGACAACACCTACATCCCCTTCCCGAATCCCATAACGAGAGGGAAAGACATAATCGAGGCAGTTATAACACAGCGCTTTGCCCCCGTGGTGCACACCTGCACGGCGCTCTTCCGTGCCGACGTGATACGGAAGTGTTACGGGCGCGAGCCGGAATTATTCAGCAATCCGGATAACGGCTGCGAGGACTTGCAGCTCGTGTGCATGCTTGCAGCAAACGGGGATGTGGCATATCTGCCCGATTTCACGCTCAACTACAGCGTGGGGCATACCTCCGTGTCGTGTCAGCCCGACGAACGGAGGCAGTTTCGCTTTGTCTGTCGCACGGCACAGCTCTCCATGCGCCTTGCACGGCGCTTTGGCATAGATACACCAAACACCCGCAAATTTTTCTGCAACAAGGCTTTCGCCCTGATGATGCACGCCTTCCGCAGCAACGACAAGGCGCTGAGAGATGAGGCTGAGAGAATTGCTGAAGAGTGGAATGTGGGCATGGACATAAAGATAAATGTTGCAAGGATGATAATGAGCCATGATGTAATTTGGAGACTCATGCTCCGTGTGAGAAACATTTTCGTTGCAATAAAAAAGCGGCAAAAGGCATAAAGCCCTTTGCCGCATCTTCCTGATTGTGGAGCTTTTCTACTTTATCACAATCTTCTTACCACCTGTTATGTATAAGCCCTTATGTAATTTACCGGCATTTTGCAGTATTCCGTTAATGTCGTAAACCTTTTTCTCTTCTGTCTTCTCGGTTATAATGCCATCGACAGAAAGTTCCGGATTGTTCTCAATCTTGATGTTGTCGATCAACACCGCGTTGCCAGCCTTGGCTATCTGCGAGAGGAAAGCAAGCTGGATGTAAGGAGCTGATTTAAACTGCTGCAGACTTACCACGGCGTGGCGCCAGCCGGCAACTCCAGTCTCCTTACTGAAGTCGATTGTCATAACAGCCGTTGTGTCAATATAGGCACGGTTTATTTCTGCAAGCAGAACATCCTCTGAGCCAGGATTGCAATAATAGTCGAAGGTGAGCACCGGACTGTCGCAACCGCCAAGTGCTATCTTTCCTGAACAGAACGAGGCGATGGCCTTTGCCTCAGCAGCCTGGAACGATATGCAACCGCCATCGTTGTCGGCAGAAGTCTTGTCGTTCAAGGCAAATCCGTTGACTCCCGTCCTCTCGCTATACCATATATTGTAGGCAAGTTTGCCGCCGGCGAAAGAATCGGCAAATGGCAAGGTATAGGCATCACCCATGATAATAGAGTTCGACGGCATGATGTCGCTCTCTCCATCCTTATTCACTGCCTGTACGCCGAAGAGCTCAAAGCGCTGCTCACCGGTGTTGTCGATATCTGCAAGACTTACGCTGTTGGTCTTTATATTCTCCTTATACAGGTTGGCATATCCATCGTCATCCACGGTATAGGCAGAAAAAGAAAGTTGCGCCTTGTTGATATATCCGCCGTTCTTGCCCTTCTCCGGAGCAGTCCACGAGAGTTTCAGAGTTCCGTCCTCGTTTCCGCTTGCCGTGATGTTCTGTGGAGCCGCCGGCGTGTCGTTGCCCACAAAAGCAG
>CAKQDG010000043.1 GCA_934219025.1 uncultured Prevotella sp.
TGGGAATGTCGGGACTGTAGCCTCCGCCGGGATTTTCAATGTATTTGCTGATATAGAACACTGATGCTACAAGAAGCCAGACCGGATATATCCTGAGATAACGACGGGCAAAAAAATGCTTCAAGGCTTCAGCCACAGGCAGTGCGCCGCATCCGTCGAGCTTTTTCCCCAAACGGGAGCGCATCCACGAAAACCACAGTCCCATGCCGCTGACAAACAGAAACATGTCTACTCCCACATTGCCCATACGGCGCAACGGGAAAAAGAAATTGCTCCGCGACATATATACATGGAACATCACGACAAACAGGATGGCAAGTCCCATAAGTTCGCCACGGTATTTGCTCAAGACACTATAATTCATCCTCTCTTTTTAATCTGCTAAAGTTGCTGATTCATTCCTATTCCCTCATTCCTCATTTCTGATTTCTCATTCCTCATTTCTGATTCCTGATTTCTCATTCCTGATTCCTGTTTTCTCATTCCTCATTTCTGATTTCTCATTCCTAATTTCTAATTCAATTTAGGTTTCGGTATATATCTGAAGAGCAACTTGAACAGCCATGCACAGATCACCGACGCAACTATGTAGACCGCAATGCCCGTATATACTTTACCGCGATACGACATAGGAATGATTATCTCGCGCAATATGGGATGAACCACAAACAATGCCGACGATATCGCTCCAAACCACACACAGGGAACGAGGCATTTTTCGGGCAGCAGCTTTATTGTTGACACGGCTCCGACTACCACAAATGCCGGTACCCACAACCATGTGTGGAAATTGAAGCTTCCGGCAAACACTGCTGCTGCCGACAGTATTGCAAGGCACAGATATACGCGCTTAGACAGCAAGCGCCCGTGGCGTGCATAGAGCATGCCCATACCAAACGGCAGCATCGCACCTATGAAGTTATAGCGTATGCGGTTCAACCAGTCATTGTTGCCTATCATCTCTGGCGAGAACACTGTTTGTATTGCCCAGCATGCTGCTACAAGGAGTATGACGTAGAGCGACTTGGTGCGGTAAAGGCAAAGGCGGTATACGATATACAGCTGGAGCGTAAGTCCGAAATACCAATACGGACCGGGCTTGATGATATGGTCAGGGTCGGGTAGGAGGTTGATATACATGAGCATCTGTGCCACCACTCTGCCCACTGTATATCCGTGGTATCCGTGGGGATGCAGATAGCACACCACGGCAAATGCAATGTATCCCAAAAACATAAGGCGCAGCAGCTTGGCATAATGATACCACGTGAAGGAGAAGAAACCGATACGGCGCTCTTGCTCCTTCTTCTCGTATTTCATGACAAGTCCGAAACCGCTTATGAACAAGAAAAGCGGTACGCCGTAATGACCGAAAAACGAAAGCAGGTGCACGAACAAGTCGTGGTTTAGAGAACATATACGGTCGAGCAGACGCATCGGATTGTCGATATTGAATGTGTATTCGTTTTCCTGCACAACGTCGATGGGACGCCGAAGGAAATGACAATAGTTATGCAATATTATGCCGAGTATTGCTATGCCGCGCAGGGCCTTCGACTCGGCGAAACTCAATAGTTGCCTGTTCATAATAATATCATTTGTCTTTTGTTTTCTTTTCCTTTTTCATCAACTCATCGTAGTCCACCTGATGCTTCAGTATGCGTGGACGCTTTGAGTTGTATTTATCGCTCAATATGTTCAGTTCGTCGCGGTATTGCGGACAACTGATGCCGGCAAGATACATCAGCAGATACGGCACGGCATCAGTCATGTATGGACGCTTGCGGCTACGTATTATTTCTTTCCAGATATCGTTGTGGGTTGCCTTGTATTTGCGCGAAGCCCATATCCACATAGGGATTTCAAACTCGGCATGCGCCAGCCGAGGAGTGATTTCGGTGGAGTGCATTCTGCCGTAGAAATGTGCACCGTCGTAGATTTCCTCGCCATGGTCGGGCACATACACCACAATGGCATCCTGCTTGCGGAACTTGTCGATGATTGCCGTAACGATGCTATCGTTGTACAACACGGCATTGTCGTAGTCGGCAAGTATCGTGCGCTCCTTGTCGCTAAGCTCTGGGCGAAGTTCCTTATAGTAGTCTTTGTCAAATTTCTTTTGTACTTTCGGGCAGCGTGAGCGATAGTCCACATGCTGTCCCTTCAGGTGGAAGATAATCAGCTGAGGCTTGCCGTTGCCCTCGTTTTTCAACTTCTCGTAGTCGCACAGCAAACCGTTGTCAAAGCGGAATAGTGTGGCGTTGCGGGTGTCGAACTGTGCCTTGCTCAGGGTTTCGTCGTTCAAGAAGAAACCGCCGCTGAAGTCGTATACGGCTTCTTTTGCCTTCGGCAGAAACTGGTTTGTCATAAACGTAACGTGATAGCCTGCCTTACGGAACAATTCGGGAAACAACGGATAGTCGCACCAGTCGCCCTTGTCGCCAACGGTATAAAGAGAGAACAGATGCTTGAACACGAAACTTGTGAGGTTCCACGGCGACACCACATCACTGAACGTTGTCAGTTCTCCTTTTCTCAACAATTTTTTCTGTCGCGGCGTATTTGGCGTGGCATAGCCATAAAGCGAAGAGTGGTTGCGGTTGTAGCTCTCGCCGATAATCAGCACAATGGTCTTGCTGCGGTATGAACAGCTGTCCACCTTCACGTCGTTCAGACTTGCCTTCAGGCGCACAAGCTGTTTGGCGGTAAGCTCATTGGCATACACGCTGAATATAAATCTGTAAATCGGCTGATACTGCACGCCATGAGGATTCTTCGTCAGTTCGTGCTCCACATCTCCGATATTGTTGTATGACATTAGGCGTACAAGAAGTTTCTTGTTCTCCCACACCATTGAACCACAAACAACAAATGCCACGGCTACAGCAACACCAGCTATTGGCTTGACCACTGGCAATGACTTTTTCAGACTGCTTTCAACAAAAGAAAAATATCCATCAAGTTTTGCGATAAGTTTTGTTTTGTCTGATTTTGCAACGAGCCAAGCATGGATTTCGTTTTTATTCTTCCACAAAATGGCGACCAACGCATTGACGACGGCAAGGAGAATAACGACGCCCACACAACTGCCGAGAATATTCCAACTCAGATAGGAAGAAAGAAACTCTGAAGCCTCACTGCTGTTTGTCTCGCCCACAAGAAGGAGCATTGTGGGGTTCAACGTGGCGTCGAACTTCACATAGCAATACAAATCCACTATTGCCAGAATGTATGCCACGGCATAGAAGATGCCTCTTATCCATGTACGTGCTTTCCTCGGAATTACCAAGAGAAACGTCGCTACCACGTATAAATCGAAAAACAGTTCCTGCCATGTCAGCTCATATGCATGGCTCTTGCCGTTGTCGGGCACAATGGCATACGAACAGACAAGTCCGAGTGCATACATGAAGACGAAGAACAAGGCATTGCGTCGTATCGGCAACAGGAACATCGACAACAGTCTACTTATCTCTTTTAAGAATTTCATCTTTATATTACTTAGAATGGTAAAAAAGAGGATACCGCGGCATCCTCTTCTATGATATTCAGATTAAAATAAAATGCCTACGACATTATTCCCAACCATCTCAGTACGTCGTTCAAATTGGCAACGACCATCAACAGAATAAGTATCGTGAAGCCTACGTATTCTGCTCTGAGGAGGAACTTCTCGCTTGGGGCTCTGCCCGTTATCATCTCGTAGATGAGAAACAACACATGTCCGCCGTCGAGAGCTGGAATAGGCAGGATATTCATAAACGCAAGAATGATGCTCAAGAAAGCTGTCATGTTCCAGAAACGCATCCAGTCCCATGTCTCAGGGAACAGACTGCCTATTGCACCGAAGCCGCCAAGCGACTTGGCTCCGTCGGCAGTAAACACATATTTCATGTCGTCTACATATCCGCGCAACACTCCCAGTCCGTATTTAATGCCTGCCGGGAAACTCTCAAAAAAGCTGTATTCCTTTGTTACAGGCTTGTAGTATTCAGCAAGATACGACATGCCGACACCCAACTGCATATCGACAGAAAGCACTACCTTTGCTGTGTCTACCATGCCGGTAGCGGCGCGCTTGAACACAACCGTAGTGGTGCGTGCCTTCAATGAATCACCGACAGTCTTCGGAGCAGCGGCAAGCACATCACGCATCACGGCAATTTGGTCGGTAAACTCATTCCAGGAGTCTACATTCTTTCCGTTTACAGCAAGAATCTTGTCGCCCTTTTTCATTCCGGCCTTTGCTGCAGCACCGTTTGGCATGACGCTGTCGATATCGGCAGGAACAAACGGACGAACGAATGCCGGTTCTGATTTCACCATCTTCAGCAAGCTCATGTCATCGGGCATATTCACTACAACTTTCTTGCCGTTGCGTATGACGGTAACCGTTTTAGCCTCCGACATACTTCTGAGCAAATCAACGTCGAACTTCTTGAAGGCCTTGTCGTTTGTGCCAACCAATATATCTCCGTCTTTAAAGCCGATAGCCTTTGCTTCGCTGTTAAACTTCATGCCCATCGACATGTCCTTTACCGGAATATAGCTGTCGCCCCAATAGAACAGCACCATGCTGTAGATGAACAGTGCAAGAAGGAAATTGACAAGCACACCGCCAATCATGATGAGCAAACGCTGCCATGCAGGCTTAGAACGGAATTCCCATGGCTGCGCAGGCTGTTTCATCTGTTCTGTGTCAAACGACTCGTCTATCATTCCGGATATCTTGCAGTATCCGCCGAGCGGGAGCCATCCTACACCATAAGTGGTGTCGCTGTTTTTGGGCTTGAACTGGAAAATATGAAACCATGGGTCGAAGAAAAGGAAAAACTTTTCCACGCGCACCCCAAAGAGTTTCGAAAAGAAGAAATGTCCGCCTTCATGAAGCAAGACAAGAAGAGAGATTGCCAGCATAAACTGCAGCAGTCTGATTAAGAATACTTCCATTTTTTATTTTTTGTCTTTTTATTATTATTCTATAAAACAAGATGTTTCGGACTTGACAGACTATCCCACGTATTCTGAAAAATCATAGTCGTCTGCATCCTTTTATTTCCTACCTTGTATCTTCTAACTTTTTATTTATAACCTTTTATTTCCAACCTTTCAATCCGCTCCTTATCCACTGAAACACAATCACAGCATTTCACTGGCCACTCTTCGTGCTTCGGCATCCGTTGCGATATAAGTGTCGTAAGACGGATTGGCATCAAAGTCCACCATCTGCATGGTTTTTTCTATTATGCGCGGCATATCGAGGAATCCGCAGCGCTCTTCAAGAAAGGCGCGGTTTACGATTTCGTTTGCCGCATTAACTATACACGGCATATTGCCGCCCTTGTTTATCGCCTCGTATGCGAGGGCAAGGCAGCGGAATTTGTCAAGGTCGGGCTCGAAGAATTCCAACTTGTGCTTGAACAAATCCAGACGTTCGCCTCCGAGATGAAGTCTTTCGGGGAAGGAGAAGGCATACTGTATGGGCAGGCGCATATCAGGCACGCCGAGCTGAGCCTTCACTGCACCGTCGGCAAACTGCACCGCACTGTGCACTATTGACTGTGGGTGCACGAGAACTTGAATCCTGTCGGCTTCAACGCCGAAGAGCCATTTTGCCTCGATAACTTCAAATCCCTTGTTCATCATCGTGGCACTGTCCACTGTTATCTTTGCCCCCATTTCCCAAGTGGGGTGTTTCAGTGCATCAGCCTTTGTAACGGCTGCAAGTTTTTCTTTCGAGAAAGTGCGGAACGGCCCACCTGATGCCGTAAGCAGGATTTTCTCTATCTTATTGTCGCCTTCACCTACAATACTTTGGAAGATGGCAGAGTGCTCGCTGTCTACAGGCAATATCGGCGAGTGGTTTTCGGCTGCAAGCCTGCATATCAGTTCGCCGGCCACGACAAGAGTTTCCTTGTTTGCCAGGCAAATCTTTTTGTGAGCCTTTATTGCATTGATTGTGGGACTGAGTCCTGCAAATCCCACCATAGCCGTAAGCACCATGTCTATTGGTCCGGCCGTAACAATATCGTCTATCGCTTTTTTGCCGGCATACACTTTTATGTCCGGCAGGTCGGCGAGCATATTTTTCAGTTCCTCGTAATGTTCCTCATTTGCAATGACCACTGCAGCCGGATTGAATTTCCGTGCTTGTTCGGCAAGTTGCCTAACCCTGTTGTTTGCCGTAAGGCAATACACTTCATACAGGTCGGAGTGTTCCTCTATCACTTGCAGGGCCTGTGTTCCGATAGAACCGGTAGAACCGAGTATTGCTATTTGTCTTTTCATAATATCAGTCGTTATCATTTAGGTCGGCCAGTCCTTCGGGCAGGACTACCCTGATTGTTTTTCCCTCAGGATCAACTTCTCTTACAATATCTTCGTTGGCAGGAACGAGCACGATGTTTCCTCCCGGCGTTTCCACTTCGAGTAATGTGTTCACCGTTGTTTCGTCTACGGCAACCACCTTGCCCAGCACTTCACCATTTTTGTTTTCGTCTATCACAGAAAAACCTTTTATTTCGTCCCACGTCAGGTCGTCGGCATCCCTGTCAGACAAGTGTTTGGGGAAGAACACCTCGCAACCGGTCAGTTCGCCAGCCTGTTCCTTAGAATCGATGTCGGAGAATTTCACAAGAGCCGTTTCGCCGGTTTTGAATCTCCATTCGTCCATATAGAAAGGCACAAGAATTCCGTCGATGCACAACACGAGATAGTCTGCATCTACACGGTCGAACACGTCGTCGTCGAAGAAGAACGTGAGCTCGCCTTTCACTCCGTGTGGCTTGCCTATTTTTCCTATTTTGTAAACCTCTTCCTGCTTTATCATTATAAAACTTTGTTATAGATGCGATGCATGACAATGCGATGTGGCGCACATCATGCAATGCGCATTATGCAACACATACCATGCAACGCGGGCCCATTAGTTGTTCACGCGCTTGATATTGGCGCCAAGGGCATTGAGCCTTGCCTCGATGTCTTCGTATCCGCGGTCGATCTGTGCGATATTGTCTATTCTCGAAGTTCCGTTTGCGCTAAGCGCCGCAATGAGCAGTGCGATTCCTGCACGGATGTCGGGACTTGTCATTCTTCCGGCACGCAACCTCACATGGTGGTCGTGGCCCACGACAACGGCGCGGTGAGGGTCGCAAAGTATAATCTGCGCTCCCATATCTATCAGTTTGTCTACGAAGAACAAGCGACTTTCAAACATTTTCTGGTGCACGAGCACGCTTCCCCTTGCCTGTGTAGCTACAACGAGCAATACGGAAAGCAAATCTGGCGTTAGTCCCGGCCACGGAGCGTCGGCAAGTGTCATTATCGACCCGTCGATAAACGAATCCACCTGATAGTGTGGCAGATGCGGCACATAGATGTCGTCGCCCTCGATAAGAATCTTGACACCCAAGCGGCGGAAGGCATCCGGAATTATCCCGAGGTTCTCCACCGACACGTTTTTTATTCTCAGTCCGTTGCCCACCATGGCTGCCATACCGATAAACGAGCCAACCTCTATCATATCCGGCAGGATAGTGTGGTCAGCCCCGTGCAGCTCTTTCACTCCCTCGATGGTGAGCAAGTTTGAGGCTATGCCGCTGATGTTTGCGCCCATGGCATTGAGCATGCGGCAGAGCTGCTGGATATAAGGTTCGCAGGCTGCATTATATATAGTGGTAGTGCCCTTGGCAAGCACAGCCGCCATAATGATGTTTGCCGTTCCGGTAACGGATGCTTCGTCGAGCAGCATATACGTGCCTTTCAGCCGGCTTGCCTTTATCTCGAAAGTGTTGGCCCCCTCGCTGTGCACGAATTTTGCTCCGAGCTTTTTGAATCCCAGGAAGTGGGTGTCAAGTCTGCGTCGCCCAATCTTGTCGCCGCCCGGTTTAGCCACAACCGCTTTGCCGAAACGTGCGAGCAGTGGTCCGATCATGAGCACGCTTCCCCTGAGCGAGGCGCATTTCTTTATAAATTCCTCGCTGTCGAGATAATCAAGATTGATGTTCTTGGCACAAAACACGTATTCGTTTTTGCCTACACGCTCCACTTCCACTCCAATGTCCTTGAGCAGAAGAATAAGGTTGTTGACATCGAGAATGTCGGGAATGTTTTTTATTCTCACCTCTTTGTCGGTAAGCAACGTTGCGCATATCACCTCCAGAGCCTCGTTTTTTGCTCCCTGTGGAGTTATTGTGCCGCTAAGCGGATGTCCGCCCTCTATGATAAACGATTGCATATTGCGGGTTGCTGGTTAGTGGTTTAATCTTCTTTTGCCTTTCTTCCTGTCGTTTCTTTCTGCCGTGGCTCTTTGTGGCTGTGGCATTGCGAAACGGGCGTTCTGCATGTCGCGGATGTCGAGCTGGATCACTCCGTCTGTGAAGCGTGCAAGGTCTGACACCACCTTTTCATCGCTGTTTGCCCCGTGGCTCCATTGTGCCAGGTCGCGTTTCATCTGTTCGGCAGTAATCAGCGCCAGTTCGTTGCGCTCGTCTCCCGGCTCCATAGTCTTGAGCCGGTTGAAGAGTTGGAACACCATGAATCCGTAGTGTCTCACCGGGATTCTGTTCATCGGATAGCTCATCGGCTGCGGTTTGGCAGCGATTTTCACCGCTTCGCTGATATCGTAAGGATAGTCGATGTCGAGCTTGAATCCGCTCATTATTGCGAGGTGGTCCCACAGCTTGCGCTTGTAGTCGGCATTCACGCGGTTATGCGGCAGCATGCGGTCCATCACGGCAACGATCGTTTCGGCACACCTCTGTCTCTCTGCCTTGTCGGGCAGGGCCACGGCATAGTCTACCATTTTTTGTATTTCGCGTCCGTACTCAGGCAATACGAGTTTTTCTCTCGTGGTGTTGTAATCCAGTCCTTTTATATTCATGTTTCAGTTTTATTTTCAAGATGTTGTCGGCATAGGCCGTTACAGCAGTTTGCGCGGTGTCTTTGCCACGAAGTCCTTGAGATAGAAAGGCACGAAGTATGCCACGTCTTCGTATTTCTCCTCTGCTATGCGCTTTTCGGCGAGCGGATACATGAACTTCGACAATGGCTCTATGCCTTCTATAAGGTGAGCGTTGGGATGGTTTATCTCCTCCATACACTTTTTTGCCCCGTTTCCGAAGAAGTACACTGGTGCGCTGTCGAGATACTCGCGGTATGTATCAGCATCTACCACATCTGCCTGAACGCCTCTCACTTCGTGCAGGTGGCGATTGTATATCGCCGAGTACACCTCCATGCGGCGGGCGTCGATCATCGGGCAGAGCAGTGCGTTTTCTTCTATCTCGTGGTGGAGCAGCACCGGAACTGCCATCAGCTCCAGTGTTGGCACTGCTATGAGTTTTATTCCTCGTCCGTAGCATATCCCTTTTGCCATCGACACTCCGATGCGTAGCCCGGTGTATGAGCCTGGTCCGCAGCTCACTGCCACGGCATCTACGGGTATTGCATGGCTGTCGGCGAACGACAGTCCTTCGTCAACGAATTCTCCAAGTTTTACGGCATGATTAGGTCCGGTATGGTCTTCACGTGTGAAGATGTCGGCACCGTCCTGACTTACTGTGAGTGAGCACACATTTGTGCTCGTTTCAATATTAATAATGCACGACATATAAAATAATGTATTCGAATATCCGTGCAAAGATAATATAAAAATAATAATTGTGTTTCTAATTATATTTATTTTTAACATTCATCCACAAAAATGGTGCAACGCATCCACTGCGCCACACCACCTCGCCTTTATAAGCTAATGAAAAGTGTATTTATGTTTCTTTTATAATATATGTGCTGATTTGTTTTTACTCAATGTGCCAGTCGTTTTGTTTTCTTTTGCAAATCTATTGATTTTTATCTAAAAAACCAAACAAAAGCAAGATTAATTTTTGTTTTTATTGCAAATTGTAACAATATTCACAAAAGATTGATATTTTTTATACATAAAAGAAGACCTTCCGGAAAATGGAGTGGCGTTTTAGGGGAGTGAAGAGCAAAATCCGACTTTTTGAACACTTTTCTCAAACCGCCCGAATTTGTAAGCTTTTCAGCCGAGCATCGCTTTTCGGGGAGCAAAGCATTGCTTCTCTCCCGAAAAAGCATTGCTTCTCTCCAAATGGAGCATTGCTTGGCTTCCTATGTGTATGTTTTCTTTACAAAACGAAGTAAAAAAGTGTTCTAAATTTCTTATTTTTATATAATGGCTTGATAACGAGCCGTTTATCCATCGTTTTGCGTGCTGCTGTCTGTCGTCAGTTAAAAAAAAAGAGCCCGCTTAACCTCTGCATTGTTCTTGCAGAGATCAAGCGGGCCGCTTTTTTTATATATTAACTTTTATTTCCTGTTGAATTTCTTGCCGTTCTGTATCACTACGCCCTTGTAGTCCTTGCCCACCTGCTGTCCGGCGAGGTTGAACATCGGCTTAGTGGTGTCGAGCATTCCGTCGGTTGTAAAGCTTGCAGCATGTATGCCGTCGGTCATGGTCAGATAGATGATGCTCTCGGTAGATTCGTATCCGAGGTATGCACCGCCCTTCTTCACTGTAGTGCCGGCTTCTGACTTGAACACGCGCATGCCGTTGTTGTCGGTCAGAGCCCATGCCTTGCCCACGTTGTCGGCATCAATGGTGAAGTCGACAGTAGTTGCCACGAGCAGGTTCTTCTCTACTGCGTCGGCAGTTTCAACTGGCATCACCTCGTATTCTCCGGCATTTGCCTTGAGCAGCAATCCTGTGTTGGCAGGAGCAGTGGTGAGCTTCTTTAGCTCGGTGTAGTTGCCTTTCACATTTGCCACGGCGTATGCCTTCAGTCCGGTTACGGTCGAGAAGTCGAGTGCGCGCTTGTAGCTGTATGTCATGTATCCGTCTTCAGCCACGGTGATTGTTACAGGCTTGATTTCCACTGTGAAATTCTCCTCTGTGTCTTCGCCGCTGCTAACCACGGTAGCCTCCTTCTTGTCGGCAAACTCTGCGGTGATGTCTACAATGTTGATTGTATATACATATTCGGCTTTCAAATCCTTGATTTCATATTTACCGTCGGCATCGGTAAACACACCTTTACGGAGTATGTCGCCGCTCTGCGCTTCGCAAACAGCTTCAACGGTGATGCCCTTGACCGGAGTCTCGCCCCACTTCACCTGTCCGTAAACCTTGAAGTCTGGTTTTGTTATGGCGATGTCGTCGAGCACGGTGTCGTCTGTTACGCTCACTGAGTCTGCCGAAGCATAGTCGTTGAACTTCTCGGCAGTTACCTTTACAGAGTAGTTCAGTCCGGTCTTCACCTCGTCAAAGGCGAATGTTCCGTCTTCAGCGGTAACGGTCTGCAGGTCGTCTGCCGTGTCGTCGCCCGTCTTGTGAGAGAGCACCACGGTTGCGCCTTCGTATCCGGCACCGCGGAAGATCACCTTGCCGCTAACCTTTGCCACAGCCTTCTTCAGCTGGATATCCTTGGCTACAGTAGATGTGAAGTCGATGCCCTCTTCGGTGTAGTCCTCGTATTTGTCGGCTGTAACGGTGAGGGTGTACACCTTCTTTGTCTGTATCACAGGGAACGAGTAAGCGCCCGTCTCGTCTGTCGTGCCAGAGTATATCACGTCGTCGCTTGTCAGCTTGACGGTGGCGCCTGCCACAGCATTTTCTCCGCACTTCACTGTTCCGGCAAATGTTGTAGGTTCGCCGGTGATTTCGAGAGTTGCCACAGGGAGCCAGGTCTTCGACGTGCTGTATGACGTGCCGGAGCCTCTCTTCTGGCTCACGAGCTGGTATTTATAGTTATTTTCTTCGTCTTTGCTCTTGTCCACCGGATAGTTCACGCTCATCCACTTGCTGCCTTTGCTTATTACGTAGGTATATACGCGCAGTGCAGATGTTCCGTCCCATACGATAGGCTCGTTCAGCTTCACTCTTGTCGGGAGTTCCTCGGTCACGTTTGCTTCTATGTCCACATCCTTCATAAGCTCATACGTGGTGAGAGCATCTGTGCCCTCGCCCGGAACGTATGTCGTTTCGTCTATCAGTCCGATGGCCAGTGTCTGGTCTACTTTTGTAATCGTCTTTGTGCTGGTAGGCTTGCCCACGTATGATATTCCGGTAATCTTGTCGCCGGCTTCCAGTCCGAATTCGCGCAGCATCTCTGCAGGATAATACATATCGTTGTATGCACCCTTACTGTCGTCGGCATTTACCCACTGGAACAAGTTGTTTGTAGAAGTGGTTTCGGCGCCCTTTTCGTCAAAGGCATTGCCGATAACCTTTTCAGACACTGCTGTTTCCTCTTCTACGGTAACTTCAGTTGCCGGTGTAGAGAGAGTAAACTCGTCTGTCAGGCTCTTGAACTTCACAGTCATGTTCACTGTGCCCGCCACGTGCGGAGTGTAGCTGAATGTGAAAGTAGTGTCGGCATTTGCCGTAATCTTTCCAGCTTCGGCAGTTGCCACAATCTCGTCGCCGGCATAGAGTGCCATTGAGTAGGAGCCTTCTGCCTCGTCGGCAGCGTTGATGTTCTTTATCGTAACCTCAGCCTGGTATTTGTTGTTCACCTTGGCTGTGGCAGGAATCTTTGATGATGTAACCACGAGGTCGTGTGCCACGTCCACTTTCTCGAATCCGTAGAGATTGTCCACTGCTGTGTATCCGGCACCGAAACCGATATAGTAGTTTCCGGCAGGGATATTGTCGAGCACGAATGTGGTAAGCGCACCGAAGTAATAGTTGTAGTTGGCGCGTGTAGAGCTCAGTTCTGAACTTTCAATGGTCTTGGCGAGAGTCCAGTTCTGACGGTCTGGCGAGTAGTACACCTTCAGGAACACGTCGTCGCCGTATGTGTAGGAGCTTGTGCGTGCAGCGTCGAATGTCATCTTCTCGCCTTCGGCTACCTTCAGGAGCGGAGTGATGAACTTGGTTTCGGTGCTTCGTGTGCCGTTGCTCATCAGATACACGTTGCTGCCCGATGTGTAGTCGCGCTGTGCCACGCTCCAGCTTGCCTCAAGATATGTGCCGGCTGGCTGCTTGCCCGACTCGAAGTCTTCGAAATACTTCGAAGCGTCGCGCACGGTTCCGGATACGGAGAAAACGAAATCTTCCACATCGTTGCCCTTAATCGTAACGTTGCCGGCAAAGATTCCCGGAGTTTCTATCGGAAGGGTGATGTTGAAATCCTGCTGGCTGTGGGCTGCCACCGTTGCCGGCAGTGTGAGGTCTTGTGTGAAGCCCTCTGGCAGGTCTATTGCCGTTACCACGAGTGGAGCGGCTCCATTGTTGCAGATAGTGAATTTCTTTGATGTTGCCTCTGTAATCATTCCGTAGGCGAATTCCTCGCCGGCGTCGAAATAATAGCTGTTGGCATTGCGCACCTTGAGCTTTGGCAGATATGCCACTGGCTCCAGCCAAGAGCCTGTGGCAGTGGTGTTGGTCAGGTTTTCCTTCACGTCGTAGCGTGTGCGCTTTGCATATGTAGCATAGTCAAGTTCTGTAGAGAATTCCACCGTGGCTGTTGCTCCAGCGGCAAGTGTTTCTGTCAGCGGCATTGTATAGATTGCCGTTCCAACATTGTTGTAGTCCACGAGGCTCAGGCTGTAGCCTTCAGTGCCCGCCGTGAGTTCCAGGTCGCCAGAGTTCTGCACGGTAACGCTGTAGTTCACAGGGAACTTGCCTTCTGCCGTACAGTCAGGCTCGGATGTGCCCTTGTTGATAACTTTCGTAACGGTGAGTCCGCGCATCAGTTCATAGTCAGCTTGTGCAGCCTCAAAGTCGTCGATTGTTACATTGTCGGCACGTATACCTATGCGCTTGCCTTCTTGCTCCGGGATGTCCACTTTCACGAATTCGGATGTGGAAAGTTCAGGCAGGGTCACTTCTATTTCGTCGCCCTTTGCAAGTCCAGTGGCTGTTTCGTTCACCACGAAGAACTTGATTGAGCTTGAAGAAGACCCTATTTTTACATAAATGCTCGAAGCTCCGGTGATTTTAGGCGTAACGAGCAAGTCGTTCACTTTACTTGTGTCGTAATATCCGCCGATGGTCTGGCTTCCAACTTTCAGAGCTCCTGACCCGTCGCGGCCAGAGCTGGCATAATAGGTGTAGGTCACGTAGGCCGTTGAGGTATACCAGTCGTCTTCGTCTTCATAGACATACGAATCCACGATATGCCCCCAGCCTGTGCCCACTTTGAAGTCGTGTTTCGACGTACTGATGGTTGTGTTGAAGTCCATCTTGTAGTTGTTCACAACTTCTGCTTTGGCCACATTCACGCCGCACAACAATGCGAGTAGGAATGTGAAAAAGTAATTGAACTGTTTCATAAGCATAAGTTTATAAAAAATAAATATTGTATTCAGATTTTGCAAATTTACATTAATTTGTTATAAATACAAACAAAAAGTAATATTTTTTATGCAAAAATCAATAAAAATACATTCGTTTTGTGCGAGCAAGAACCTTTTCGCTTTGATTTCAACCTGTGAATAATGTTAAAGTTCCTGTTTTATAATCCTCCATAAAATGATATGAAAAATGTCGGTATCTTAATGTAAGAAACGTATAAAATAAGAACTGTTTCTGGTTAAGATACCGACAATGTGTGGAGTGAGTAGAATCTGTATTCTATTCTTTATAGTCAATCTTCAGCACGATTACTCTGAGCGACTGGTCGGCGAGCGGTGTCTGAACCTTTGCCACATGCCAGTCTGACGGGAAGCAGATGACGAAGCGTTTGGGGGTTGAGAAGAAATAATGCGACTTGTGCATGTCGAAGTCGTAGCGTATCACGTCTTTCTCGTCGCTGTATTCACAATTTGGAACAGACGACTCATGGTCGAGCAGATAAAAGCCTTCCGTGCCTTTCACTACATACATAAAGTCAATCTTCTTGCGGTGAGACTCCGACCGGCGTTTCTCCAGCGGTTCATTGTATCCGTCTTCTATCGAGGCTCGTATATTGGTGCCCGGTATCATCACCTTTCCTTTCGGAATAGACAGGAGGTCGGTTTCCGCAAGCCATTTGAAGGCTTTGTCCCATTCCGCCTTGTTCTTGTGATACTGCGAATAGAACTCCTGCAAGTTCACCGTTTCGTCGGGCATTGCGTCAAACCCGTTTTTCCATTCCCCACTTGCCACCCATGCGGCAGCTTTCTTCTTTGACACCTCTTTCGTGCCCTTGGCATTAACGCCGAGACACATTGCCATGGCAAATACCATGACGGCAATCAGTCTGATATTAGTTCTTTTCATTGTTACCTAATATATTTTATGTATTTACATCATTTCTTTGTTATTATTCTTTGCCTGTCATTGTATCCTTAATACTTGTCAATCAGTTCCTTTGCTTTTTCCTTCTTAGAGCTTTTTCTGGCTGTAACTAAACCACCCACATTTACGGAATATGGTTCTGTATCATTAGCTCTTGTGAATACCTGCGTACCGGTTTTAGGGTCACCAATAGACGCTATCATGGTTTCCTTGGCTGTCTCTTTCATTATATTGCATGAGGAAAGGCACAACAGAAAGGAAATTACGCACAAGGCGGAAGCTGACGACACTACATGCTTGCTTTTCTTCCACGCCACCGGATAATACGCCATCCGTGGCGGGAGCATCACGGCGATGCGGTCGCCGAGACTTAGTCGGGACTTGTCTGCCGAGCGGAGGAGATGATAATATTTGCTGAATACGGAAAACTGGCGACGGTAAAGGAAATTCTCATACATCTTCGTCTGATGGAGCACGATATACGGGGTGTATTCTTTTAGGTCGTCCTTGAATACCTTATAAAGTATTTCATCATAGAGCATCTGTTCGTCGAGGCTCAAGGGACGGTCGTTGGGGAGTCCCTCGTTGTACATATATACTACTTCATCTGAGAACCATACCTTTGGCTCCTTCCGCAGACACTCTATCTGCATCAATATGTCCTCGCCGGATCGAATCAGTCTGGGGGTGTCGAGACATCCTTCGAGCAGTTCGCGACGAAAGAGCACTGCCCACAAGACACAGAAGTCTGCCGTTGCCGACAGCAGTTGCCTGGTCATCCATGCCGGCTCCATATATTGTCCGCCCTCATGTCCGCGCAGTTCGTCGTGCTGGTTGATATATCGTGCCACTACCTCGTCGGCTCCTGTAGCCAATATCTCGTCGTATAAGCGGCGGAGCGCTCCGGGAAGCATCTTGTCGTCGGCATCCACAAAGGTGATAAACTCTCCCTTCGACCGCTCAAATCCAATTCGTCGCGCTGCCGTAACACCTCCATTTTCGGGATGCAGAACCGTAACATTGGGATATTCAGCAGCAAGTCGGTCGCAAATCTCGGCAGAGTTGTCAGTACTGCCGTCTTCCACGACAATAACCTCAAAGTTCTCAAAATCTTGGGAAACAACACTCTGTATGCAGTCTTCCACGTATTCAGCTTTGTTGTAAACGGGGATAATGACAGAAATCAAAGCCTCTACTCCTTGCCTCTCCGCCATAGAGAGGGGAGTGTTATGTCTTGAAAAACGAGAAGGTTGTTGAGTGGTGTTCATAACTGTGGGGATAAGTTTTTCAATAAAGATGTATGAGATGAAAGATAGTTGACAACACATTTGGGAACGAGTCCGTCAATGGATTTATTCCCCATTAACCTTTGCCGTATCTCCGTACTGCTGATATTGTAAAGTCCCGTGTCAAGGAGCTTTACCGAAGGTTGAAGTAACGAAACATCAATCTTTGTACCTTTACGCGGATATATTAATATCGGGAAACCGGAGATTATTTCCTTATAACCAAACCACCTGTCGAAACAATCCCAGTTGTCGGCACCGATAA